>CAXAJC010000037.1:0-15431 GCA_963969005.1 uncultured Cellvibrionales bacterium
GACGTTGGTTGAGTCTCGGGCCTATGAGCTAAATGGTCAAATTGCCAAGTTTAAGATTGACCGTGCTGGTGCTGCCGGAGCGCTGACGATTAATTATTCTCTGGGTGGTAATACGGATGTCACCAAGGGCTCTGCCTCCGCTAATGATTATCAGTTGGTCTATAGCGACGGTGGCGATGTGGGTGACCGCCTGGAGTTGGGCGCTAATCAAAACTCCCGGGTGATTGAAGTTGTGCCTGTGGCCGATGATGCTTTTGAGGTGCCTGAAACCCTGAGTATGACTCTGACCTCTGGCGCTGGCTATGATCTGGGCAGTGCCCGCAGTGCTGAGGTGGTTATTAGTGATGCCACCAACGCTAGTGCTAACCAAAAGGTATTTCTGGGTAGCTTTGGCCCTCAGGATGGCGCCACTACCAATGGTTCCGGGGTATTGAGCTTTATTCTTCAAGGCGACAATGAGACGGGTAAACTCAGTTATTCTTTTTCTAATCTGGGGGCACTGCAGACGGACCAGCATATCCATCTATCTCCTTCGGGCAATATGATCAAAGATATTGAGCAGACCGGTGCTGTAAGCAATATGGTGTGGGATCTGGCGCCTGGAGGGATATTTACCACTGAGCCGCAGATGCTTGAGGCGCTGTTTAATGGTGAGTTTTACGTCAATATCCACACAGCTGATTATCCCAATGGTGAAATTTCTGCCAGCCTGATTTATGACGCCGATGTGGAGGCACCGGAAGAGACGCCCCTGTCTGCTGCTCAGGTCGATCAAGATATTGTGCGGTTCTTAAATCAGGCGACCTTTGGTGCGACTGAGGAAGACTACAATACTCTTCGCGGAGCGATTAATGAAAACGGTGAAAATCGCATGCAAGCCTACGCAATGTGGATCGAACAGCAGTTTGATATTGACCAGACCAGAATGCTGCCTCTGGTAGCCGCTACCCTGGCCGAGTTTGGCGAAGAATGGCCACCCCTACTGCGTAAAGATGCATTTTGGTCTCTGGCAATCCATGGAAATGATCAACTACGCCAGCGATTGGCCTTTGCTCTAAGTGAAATTCTTGTGATTAGCGATCAGAATAATACTGTCCTAGATGGGCATCTGGGTGCGGCGGGTTATTGGGATATGCTGGGAGAAAATGCTTTTGGCAGTTACAGGCAAACCCTGGAGTCGGTCACTCGCCATCCAATGATGGGTATCTATCTCAGCCATCTGCGCAACCAAAAAGCCAATCCAGACATCGGCTATTATCCAGATGAAAACTATGCCCGGGAGATTATGCAGCTATTTACCTTTGGGCTGGTGCAGCGGCGTCAAAATGGTTCGATTATTCTGGGGTCGGATAATCTGCCCATAGAAACCTACAATAATGATGTAATCACAGAAATGGCCAAGGTGTTTACTGGCCTTAGTTTTAGTGCTTCCGCGCAGAACGGCGCTCTGGTCTCGAATACTAATTTCTTTTTGGGCTCTTGGGTCAATGACTTTCAGTACCGTTGGCTGGAGCCGATGAAATTTTTCCCCGCTTACCATGAGTTCTCGGCCAAGACACTGTTTAGCGACAATGGCCAGGCGGTAACCATTGCCGACACCAGCCAGCAGAATCAGGCCAGTGCCGATGCGGAACTGGATCTGGTGCTGGATGCTCTTGTGGCCCATAGCAGCACTGCACCCAATATCAGCCGCAAGCTGATCCAACGTTTTGTGACTTCGAATCCAAGTGCGGACTATATCGAGAGAGTTGCCAATGCCTTTGGCAGCGAGGGCGATATGCGAGGGGTTATAAAGGCTATTCTGCTGGACTCAGAAGCCCGCAACCCCGCAGTACTCAGCTCTCAGACCTTTGGTAAATTTAAGGAACCAGTGCTGCAGATGACCGGTATTTTGCGTTTATTGCAAGCTCAATCGGAGGTACCGCTTGGGGCAACTGGAACAGAATCGAATGCAGTTCGGGGCTTTGATTATGAGTTTATTGATCAGTTTGCACCTGGCGCTTCTGTGTTGCGCATGGGTAATCTGGATATTGGCCAGGCGGCTCTTGGTGCCAGTTCGGTATTTAATTTTTTCTCCCCCGACTTTGCACCGCCGGGGGTTATTGCCAGCAATTCATTGGTGGCTCCGGAGTTGCAACTGGTTACTGAATCTCAGTTATTTAAGTCTAGCAATACCTATCACAGGCTGATTAATAATGGGTTTGTCCGCTGGTCGGTGTACAACGATGATTATCGTAATCCTGCTTATGAACCGGAGCAATTCCATATTCGGCTCAATTATCAGCGGTTGCAGTCCCTTTGGGATACCACCCCAGGTGGAGCAACGGAAAAAGCCATTGCTGTGGTAGATTATCTGGACTTCTATCTCAATGGGGGGCAATTACTGCAGACTGATAATTACGGCACCCGTCAGGCTATGATTAGTAATATAGCTGCCGCTAGCGGTGATAACAGGTTTTCCCTGGGGGTTTATGCCGCGGGCATGACCGCGGAGTTTATGACCCAGAAGTAACTTGATCTTGTCTCCAGAGGAATAGCCTGTGAGGCACTGACTGAAGTTTCCCTTGGACAGAAAAACTGTCCGGGCCATGATTTCAAATACTTTTTTTGAGATTGAACTCAGTATCAAAACCCTAAATCCTCCTGGGTGACTTGCACTGAGATAAACTCTCCATCCACTTCAGTGCATACCAAAATAGGTCTGCAGCAGACAAAACAGTCTTCGGTATAGGTTTGAGATTCTGAGGGGTCGACAAACAGGGTAATTGATTCCCAGCAATAGGGGCAGGTGATTTGCTCTTCGTGCAGTGCCATTGCAGGGGCAGTCCTAGTCTAGGTCGGCCAGAGGGTGTTGCTGACGAGTCCAGGGGCTGATAAAGAAGGGCGCTACCATATCGGGCTCTACATTTTCGATAGTTTCAGGGTTCCATTTTGGGCTATGGTCTTTGTCGACAGCCAGAGCACGGATCCCCTCAACGGTTTCACTCGTTACCCCGGAGCGGCCGAGATGCTCTGTATAGAAACAGTGGCGCACCAGGTCGCGCTCCATGCGCAGATCATCTGCCAATGTCATATGGCGGGCGCGATGTATCTGTTCCAGAACCACATGGAGCATTAGTGGGGAACGCTGGCGCAATGTTTCTATGCAGGCATCGGCCCATGGTGAATCTCTCTCTTCCAGGGCCTGTAGAATTTCTGCCACTGAGGGTTTGGCAAAGCAGGCATCAATGGCGCTGTCCATCCAGTCTGGTTGGTGATAGGCGGGAGTAGAGGCCTCTAAGCGCTCTTCTAAGACCTTTACCCTCTCGGCTACGGACATGTTGGGACTAGAGGTTAAATCATCCCACAATGTTCCTATATAGGCGCTGTCGGCTAAATTATCGGCCAGCCCCAGAGTAATTGCGTCTGCCCCCACCATAACCTGCCCGGTCAGAGCCAGATATTCGCCGCTGGCGCCGGCACAACGGCTTAAAAAGTAGCCACCGCCCACATCGGGGAACAGACCAATATTGGTTTCTGGCATTGCCAGTTTGCTGCGCTCAGTGACTATGCGGATTGAGGCACCTTGGCTGATACCCATGCCGCCGCCCATAACAATGCCATCCATAAATGCGATATAGGGTTTGGGATAGGTAAAGATAAGGTGATTGAGGCGGTATTCTTCGGTAAAAAAGTCCTCCAGCGCCTGATCATTGGCAATGCCTGCGCTATGGAAAAATCGGATATCGCCACCGGCACAGAACGCACCAAATGGGCCCTCTTTGTTGGAGCCCCGGATAGCCACTGCTTCAATCACAGGATTGTCTCGCCAATCGATTAACAGAGCATAGAGATCACGCACCATATCCAGGGACAGGGCATTTAATGCCTTTGGGCGGTTAAGGGTGATTAACCCCATGCCGGCTTTTATTTCACTGCGGATATAAGACAATGCTGTATTCCGTTGAACCTTCAGTCGAAATCTGCGATTAGTGCACTGCGTACAGGGTTTTCAATCTGTAGCGAATTCGGCTGTATATTAGGGTTATCTATGCCCATGGTCAGAGCTTCACCGGCGCGCAGTGCGGCAATATCATCGGTACTGAATTCATAGCGCAGGAAATGTACGCTGGAGGTTTTTTCCTCGTTCTCGCGCTCCATATCCTCGTCGGCCACAGGCACAATGCGCGGGCGATCACCCACCTGGGCCCAGATCTGGCGCTCGACACCTTTGAGGTTTTGCAGCATCACTTTGCGCTCATCAATATCATCATACTCAAGCATAAAGGTGGCTTTAAGATTTTGTCCCTCTGGCAGCAGCGGATTGTAGCTATCCAGCTCTTCCTGGATTCCCTCGGCGTCAAAGATACGCTCTACACGCAGCATTTCCTGAATCTGATAGCGGATGGTTGTTTCATCTTCAAAGCATAGTCGGGCATTGCTGCCAATACAGACTTCGCGAGTCTTTTTGTGAGCCATAACCTGCGCGCGGAAGTCCGGGCGTTTCTCGGCGTACTGCTCTAAGGACCATAGATCGGCTCTAGTTAAGTTTGCCATGTTGCAATTTCCTTAGATTTGATAGGCCTTGCGTAGCAAGGTCATAGGGTGTTCTGGTTGTTCGACTTTGTCGGAAAGGTTGCCAATATGGGTGGCGGCCATGGGACAGTCACTGATAAAGAAGTCAGGATCCTGCTCATTGACCTTGCGTACTACGGGGCGGGCAATTTTGACCGATTTATCGTGGGTCTCGGTTTTCACCGCATAGGTGCCATCATGTCCAGAGCAGCGCTCGATCGCATTGACGTTGGTGTCTGGCACCAGGTTGAGTATATCCCGGGTTTTCAGGCCAATATTCTGCACCCGCAGATGACAGGCAACTTGATAGCTGATATCCCCAAGGGGCTGCTTAAAGTCGGTATTCAGTGCGCCGGCTTTGTGGCGCAGATGCAAGTATTCGAAGGGATCATAAAACGCCTGCTGTACTTTGATTACATCTGGGTCATCGGGGAACATCAGCGGCAGTTCCTGCTTATACATAAGTACACAGGAGGGGATAGGTGCAATCAGGTCATAACCCTCATCCACTAGCTTGGCCAACACCGGGATATTGGCTTCTTTCAGCTTGGCCACTGCCTGTAGGTCACCCAGCTCCAGTTTGGGCATGCCACAGCACTGCTCTTTGGGCACTAGGTCGATCTGAATACCGTTATGGGTAAATACATTGTGGAAATCTTCGCCCAGGTGCGGGCTGTTGTAGTTGCCGTAGCAGGTGACATAGAGGGCGACTTTGCCTTTGGTATCACCTGCAGCAACTGGCTCAATTGGTGCCGTTGCCTCGGCTAATGGCGCAACTCGTTTGCGCATGGTATTGCTGTGATATTCGGGCACTGGCGCTTGGTGATGCACACCAAAACCTTTGTCCAATGCTTTGCGGAAAGTGTTGTTTTTATTCAGCGCATTAACAGTGACATCGACCAGTGGAATAGTAGCCAATTTGCCTACTGTATCCGTGCTGGTAAGTATTTTGTCGCGTATGGAGGCGCCAGATTTGGTGAATTTTACCGCTTTGGCGCGGAGCATCAGATGAGGGAAATCTACATTCCATTCATGGGGCGGTGTGTAGGGGCACTTAGCCATATAACACATGTCGCACATGTAGCATTGGTCTGATACTTTGACGTAGTTGGCTTTATCAACACCATCAACTTCGAAGGTGTCGGATTCATCGATTAGGTCGAATAATGTGGGAAAGGCGTCGCACAGGCTAACGCAGCGGCGGCAACCATGGCAGATATCAAAGACTCGCTCTAATTCCTGATTTAGGCTGTCTTCATTGTAAAAATCATCAGACTGCCAATCCAGCGGATGGCGAGTCGGTGCCTCTAGATTTCCTTCGCGTTGTGCCATGGTCTCCCTCCAATTTTAAGCCGATAAAAACCTGAGGTGAAAAAATCACCCCAGATTTCCATATTACGTTAGAGCGCTACTTAATCGTCTAAAGTATCCAAGGCCTTCTGGAAGCGATTCGCGTGGCTGCGCTCAGCTTTGGCCAAGGTTTCAAACCAGTCAGCAACTTCATCAAAGCCTTCTTCACGGGCTGTTTTAGCCATACCTGGGTACATATCGGTATATTCGTGAGTCTCACCGGCAATGGCGCTTTCGAGGTTTTGCTGGGTGCCGCCAAATGGCATGCCTGTAGCCGGATCGCCTGTTTCTTCCAGATATTCTAAATGTCCATGGGCGTGGCCGGTTTCGCCTTCCGCTGTTGAGCGGAAAACAGTCGCTACATCGTTGTAACCTTCAACATCTGCTTTTGAGGCGAAATAAAGATAACGGCGATTGGCTTGTGATTCACCGGCAAATGCGGCTTTTAAGCTCTCTTCGGTTTTTGATCCTGCTAGTGACATATAAACCTCCTCAGTTTAATTGTTTTTCGATCACCAATATAACCACACAAAAAGTGAGTGTACTACAAGTGTAGGCTAATTTTTTAGTCAGGGTCTAATAGTTTTAATTGATCGGGCTGATCAATTTTGACCATTGTCAGGGTTAGCGTTCATTGAGACACGGTGGTCAATATGTTATCCCGGAGTTGAGAATACGGAGCAAAAAAAAAGCACCTTAAAAGGTGCTTTTCTGTGTTCAAATATTTGCGGCTCAGGATCTCTGCTTCCAGACGTTCAATATAATTATTATCGCAATAATCAAGCCCAGGCCTTGTGACCCCAGGACCTGAATAACGCCCTGAACATTAGCGAGAATACCACCAAAGAATGGTACATCCGGGCCAAATAATGTGGACACCAAAACAGCGACGGCCAACACTAAACCCAGGATGGTGGTTGCTTCCCACAGCAGAACTTTTACTTTCTCCGTTACATCCGAAATGTTCATATTAATACCTTTTTGACAGTCTAAAGGAAAAAGGAGGGCTTTATGCCCCCCCTTTCAATAGCCAAATAGATACTTATTATTCGGCAACACTCATTAACCAACCAGCAACAAGTAAACCTACCAGACCAGCATCACCAAGAGTGTTCACAAAGCTCAACAGATTATCGAGAACTCCGCCTACAAATGGAACATCGCCAAATACGATACCTGCGGCTACACCGAAAGCGATCAGTGCAATGGCTAGAGCCGTTAGAGACCCTACTACGTCTTTAAGATTATTTAGTGCATTCATTTTGAAACCCCTTATTTTTATAATTAGAAATTACGCTTTTAAACTGACCGGAACTGCGTCATGCACAATGCGTTTTTAAGATAAATACTCCAGAACACCAACATTTAACTAATCTGGAAGTCCCAAGGTATCTGTTTTTTTACCTTAGTGCAAGGCGCTAAACTAGTAGATTTGTGCTATACATTTACCTTCTGGGGGGCTGTATGGCCGCATTTCGCAGTTGAGACAGGTTTTGGCTGCCAGTTAAAAACATGGCCCAGCGGAGTTGTTCCTGCAGTATGGCTACTTTTTCTACCACGGCTTCAGTCGATTCCAGAGCGGGCTCCAGAAAAGGCTGGGCCAACGCCGTGGTCTGTGCTCCCAGCCTAATACAGCGTGCGATATCAAGGCCGTGGCGAACGCCGCCAGAGCCAATCAGATTCAATGTCGGGCAGGCTGCATGCACTGCTGGTAGCAGTTCAACTGTATCCATTCCCCAGTCGATAAAAGGTGCGGCGATCTCGCGCTCGCGGGCAGATCCATTGCGCGCCAGCTCGATACTGGCCCAACTGGTGCCGCCGCGGCCAGCCACTTCAATCCACTGCACACCAGCATCCATCAACCTCTTGGCACTGGCTGGCCCTATGCCAGCCCCGACTTCCTTGACGATGACTGGTACCGAAATATTGGCTACGCAGTGTTCAATAGCCTCCAGCACCATATTCCAGTCTCGGTCTCCATTGGGCTGCACCAGCTCTTGCAGTGGGTTGAGATGAATCATTAGCCCATTGGCTTCAATTGAGTCTACAGCCCGCTGAGCCATATCCAAACCCTGCTTTTGCAGCTGAGTGGCCCCCAGATTACCGAGCAAAATGGCAGAGGGTGCCCAGCGACGAGCCTGTTGCTGAGTCCCGAGTTCAAGTGCGGCCCGCTGTGAGCCCACAGCCATTGGAATATTGCAGGCCTCGGCAGCCTCAGCCAGATGCCGGTTGATCAGCTCGCCGTTATCACAGCCACCGGTCATAGCGCCAATTAGAAATGGCGCTGAGATGGGTTGCTGGAGGAAGTTACTGTTGAGATCTATCTCTTCCAGCGCCACCTGTGGCAGAGGGTTGGGCTCGAAGCGCAGGCGATCGAATCCTGAGCCTTGCTGAGACTGATGCTCAGATTGCAGCGCTAAATTAATATGGTCCGCTTTGCGGCTGCTGATATCGGTCATGGCAGCTCTTCTCTGTTATTACTTTTTCTATCTGCAAAATCAACCAGCAGCATATGGGGCAATGTCAGTGCGGCCAAGCCAATAAAGGTCAATTGTAGCAATGATGAGGACGCAGGGTCCTGTAAATAATAAAACGCCAGACCCATGGCAATCCATGTTGCTCCAGTGTAAAAACCGGCTTCCCCAAAGCTTCGCTTACGCTCTGTTTGTTCCAGGCTGCGCCACAGCCTGATCATATGGCCGGGGCTGTGCCAGAGACAAAAATACATCGCAAAGCTGATCAGTGGAGGCAACAGGTATACCAATGCAATCAGTAGTAGCAAACTGAACAGTGGTTTGCGGTACTGGGGCAGGAAGAAGGCGTAGCCGCAGTAGGCAATAACAGCTGCAACCCACAGATAGAGCAGGTTTGCTATGGCCTCCATCAGCAGCCGGGCATTGTCAGCATTGACCAGAACAGTAAAAATTGGCTCGACCAGGCCGGGCTGCAAATTGGGGATGGCAATGCACACCAATCCTCCATGGGCAATCCAGGGCAGCCAGTCAGTACCTGTATCGGCGATATCGCTGGCACCAAAGTGCAGGGCGGAGATAATCAGGAATATCCCCAGGCTGATCAGGGGAAATAGCCACCACAGTGCAGTGACTAGTATCGCCAGAGCAATATAGGCAAGATGGAAACTAAGCCAGGACATTAATCCTGGCGGCCAGCCAATTCGCCGGGCAATGGCACCATCAAGACCACCATGGGGCACGCCCAGCAGTAAAATTGCGGCTATAGCCAACATATCCCAGCTGGTCATGACGGCACAACCTGTTTAAGAAACGGAATTTTCGGCATTGCCAGCACCACTTTAGCCCAGTCCAGCAATGTCGCTGAGCCGAGCATAAAGCGGGCAAAGCCATCTGCGTCCAATGCTTTCGCTGTGGCCATCATTACCGGGACGCCCAGTTCCGGCTGTGCTATTAGTACGCGATTAAATATCTTATCCATGCGGATAAGGCCAGGTGAAATAGGCGCGGGCACTAGATAGTTGCCATGACTGATGCCCTGAACCAGTTTGGCAATTTGCGCCTGAATAGCGCTAAAGGCATAGCCCGAAGAAAGCCTTACGGCACCGCTGGCTGCGCCGATGCAGGCAATATTGCTATCAGCGGGGGTAACTGCCTGCATGGGAATCACGCCGGCCTCTTCACCCAGAGTTTCGTCTATTTCAATATTTTGCTGTTCTAACCATTGCCGGATTGCCTGCCTGTACCAGCCTTTGTCTTCGAGGCTAGTCGATATCATGGTGGATTCAATCAGCAGTCTGTTTTCGCAGAAGGGCAGCGCGTAGATAAAATGCAGTCCCCGGGATTGGTCCACACGAAAATCCATCAATGTCGCTATCTGAGGGTTTTGTATTGGCGACCTGGTGCGAATCTCCCAGCCCAAAAAATGCTGTCGCAGGCTGTTATCGCCCATCCGGGGAGGGCGGCTATCAAAGAGCTGCGCGGCACTGTAGTTCTGGCCTGCGGCAGTAAATGAACCGCCACTGCCAGTACTGACAATATTTTCTGCCGCAGCCCGGATCAGAGCTACGCCATCTGCCAATTCCCTTTCACTGGATGAGATATAGTCAGCTGCGCTGAGGCTGGTGTATCTGTATTGATTGCTGGAATGAATAATTTCAGTATTGTGATCAATCAGTCGCCACTGTTGCCAGCTGCCTTTTGTGGCTGCGGAGAATTCTTGTTGCTGGGCGCTGTCAGCCCATAATGCCCAGCTGCAATCTCGCTCTGCGGGGGTGCGCGGCTCTATTACCAGGGCGGATACATTTTTTAGTTTACGGGCCAGGGTAATGCCAGCACTGCCACCGCCAAAAATGGCGATATCCACTTGCTGCCTAGCGTTATTCGCTGTCGACACCGGCCAATCCCTGCAGATGTTGATGCAATTCTGCTCTGTGTTGCGGCACGGCTCTGGGGCGCAGATCCATTAGACTGCGTAGGCTGAGCAGTGCCTTTTCTATTTTGTTAACGTAAACACGGCCTTGCCACCAGCGCAGCTTGCGGCGCCTTAGCACCCAGCCAATCTGACGATAGACCCGCAGAGCCACATTGATAGAAAATCGCGAGCGAAATGGCAGCAATTGGATACCCAGCAGGGCGCTCTGATAATAGTCTTCGGCCAGATCCAGCAGCTGCTTTACTCCTTTGGCGACTACATTGTGACAGGACTGGTCTGCCTCAGCGATCTGGGCTGCAGGCAGGTCGACCCAGCTGGCTGGCAGATAGCGGCGACCCATTTTGGCGTCTTCCAGCACATCCCTTGAGATATTGGTGAGCTGCATTGCGATGCCCAGATCAATTGCAAAGCTGTCGGCACGGCTGTGCTGGCAGTTGAGCACTCGACACATCATCAGGCCCACAGTGCCGGCAACGGCATGACAGTAACGCAGCAGCTCAGCCTTATCTTGCACATCGATAGGTTGTTGGTCTTTAAGCATGCCGTCGAGCAACTCGCGGGCGGCGATTAGGGGAATATTGTTGTCTGTGGCAAGTTTGATAAAGGCTTCGGTTTCCGCGCCCGCATTCCGGCTTTGGCCACTCAGGCGCTGACGAATATCTTCCAGAGACTCCTGCCGATCAGGCAGATCACCATCGGCGAGGTCATCGACAAAGCGGCAAAACTGGTACAGGCTTGCGGCTCGGTGGGCCAGTTTAGTGCCGAGAAAAAGGCTGGCCCAGTAGAATGATTTGCCATGACGCGCCAGCACTTGCTTGGGTGGTGAGGGCCGTGATGCGGGCTGTGATAAAGAGTCCGGCAGCGAATTTTCCATTATCTATCCGCCTGAGCCGACCTCAACACCAGTGAGCAATTCTTCAACCACTTTGGCGGAGCTGACAACGCCGGGAAGACCGGCGCCCGGATGGGTGCCCGCGCCAACAAAATACAGGTTGGACACTGCGCTATCGCGGTTGTGATAGCGAAACCATGCCGACTGGGTGAGTCTTGGTTCAATAGAAAAACCGGCCCCGTGCATGGAGCGATAATCCTTGGCAAAATCTTCTGGCGTCATCCAAAACACCTCTTCAATAACTGATGATAGATCTGGCAGTATAGTCTCTTCAAGGGCCTCGACAATACGGTCGCGCAATACTTCGCCTTCGCTGCTCCAGTCCACATTGCCTTGCAGGTTGGGCACAGGGCAGAGTACATAAAAAGATTCACAGCCCTCTGGAGCGAAGCTTTTGTCTGTGGCCGTGGGGCGATGCACATAGAGACTGAAATCTTCGCTCATCTGTTTGTCATCAAAAATCTCGGCGAGCAACTGCTTAAATCTGGGCCCCATCCAAATACTGTGGTGGGCGACGTCCGGATAGAGCTTTTTGGTGCCGAAATACAGAACATAGAGGCCCATGCTGTACTGTTTTTTGATACTTCTCGGCAGGTTTAATGTATTTTTTTTCGGTAACAGGTGCTGGTAACAGGTCTCCGGATCGCCACCAAAGATGACCAGATCAGCATCAATTGTCTTATTGTCGCTGAGTCGCACGCCTGTGGCAGTCTTGTTGGCCAGTATTATCTCGTCTACATCAGCATTGAGCACAATATTGATACCCTGGCGTTCCATAAGGGCACCCAGTTCATCAACCAGCTTGCCAGTGCCACCCATGCAGAAAAATACACCCCAGCGGCGTTCAAGGTAATGAATCAAGGTGTAAATGGCGGTGGTTTTAAATGGATTGCCGCCCACCAACAGAGGATGGATAGAGAAGGCCTGACGAATCAGCGGGTGCTTTAGATGGCTGTTAACCATCTGGGAAACGGTTTTATAACATTTCAGTATCAGTAGTGCTGGTATCTGTTTGACCATGTCCCAGACTCTGGTGAAAGGTCGGTGAACCAGTTTTTTAAAGCCTACATCGTAGACCTTTTTAGATTTATCAAGGAGCTTTAGATAACCGTCTGCATCCTCCGGACTAAAGCGCCGAATCTCGGTTAAGGTATCTTCAATGCTGGCGCGGTAATCAAATTGGCTGCCATCGGCAAAGTGAAATCTATAGAACGGATCCAGTGGCACAAATTCGAGATGATCTTCGAGTTTCTCGTCGAAGAGTTCGAATAATTCATCAAACAAAAAAGGTGCGGTGATAACGGTGGGGCCAGCATCGTGGCGATAGCCGCCACGCTCAAAGACCTGAGCCCGGCCGCCGAGACTATCAAGACGTTCTAACAATGTAACATCATAGCCAAGGGCTTTGAGTCTTAATGCTGTTGCTATTCCGGCGAAGCCTGCGCCGATGATTACTGCTGTTTGCCCGGCTAAGGATGTTTTTGTGGTCAAGCGATCTGCCCTTGGTGTCTGATGGTTGTTTTCTGTTTTACGGAGCTGACCAGACCATGGGCCACTGGCTGCAATTGCACTGGTAAAGTATTGACTAGCTGCTCTGCCTGAACCAACCAGTAATCCACTGACTGATTTGCCTGAAGGATAACATCGCTTGAGGCAATGCGGCGCTGCCAATGGGGCAGTTGGTTGTTATCTTCACCCTGATACCAGAGATTAAAGTCTTCGCGGCCGATACCCTGCTGGGCAAAAAGGCTCACCACCAGATTTGGTTTGCGCCCATCGAGATCACTGGAGCGGTGACTCGAGGGAATAATATCGTCTATATCATTGCGGCCCTGATAGGCCAGGCCGCAGAGGCCAACCAGTTTTTCCAGCTCTCCCAGGGGTTCATGACTCTGAGAATTGCTGTGCAGCC
This sequence comes from uncultured Cellvibrionales bacterium, assembly GCA_963969005.1. Taxonomy (GTDB): domain Bacteria; phylum Pseudomonadota; class Gammaproteobacteria; order Pseudomonadales; family Porticoccaceae; genus HTCC2207. The sequence goes on from CAXAJC010000037.1 coordinate 13,116, forward strand.
CCGCCGCGACGGCAGCGCCTTTGATTGGAGCAATAAGTAATGGTGCGGTTTTACCTTTGGCAATGCGCTCCCATTCTTCCAGAGCAGCGCAGTTGCGCTGGGTAATATCTGAGATCTGACCACTACAGGTCTCCTGCATTGCCTGAGCGAGCAGGGCGCTGAGGGGGCCACCATAGAGGCTGTTTCTGGCCGCCAGCTCAAACGCTTTAGCCACCATCCAGTCGCCGAGACAGAGGGCCATATCAGAGCCAAAATGTTCATGAATGCTTTCTTGACCACGTCTGTGGGTGCTGGCATCACTAATATCATCATGTATTAGTGAGGCATTGTGCAGTAGCTCGCAAGCCGCTGCCCAATGTAAATTATCTTGTTCATTTAGTCCCAGGGCAGCGCCGCTGGAAAGCGCGAGCTGTGCTCTAAAAGATTTTCCTGGGTTCTTGAAATGATAGCTGGCTGCTGCAGCCAAGCTGCTATCAGGATGAGGCATTTCCCGCTGATACAAGGTGTCCAGCGCTCGTAATGCTTGCATTTGATCTGTCTTCGTTGGGGACATTAGCAGTACCCTTCTCAGGAGTAACTGTTGACCAGTTACTTTATTATTTTTAATTATTTTTGTTTTTTAGAGAGAAAGAGCCAGCATTGCTGGCTCTTTCAGTCTTTCTAGCTGTAGCTTATTCCGAATCAGCTACTGCGGCAGACCAGATCACGATACCAAAGCCGATCTTGTTCCAGAAGTCAGCTAGGTTGTAGATCAGGTTCATGGTGCCGGCGTCTACTGGACCGCCCATCATGTAACCCATGAAGTATCCGAGAGGATAAATAGCCCAACCAACAGTCACAAGGAATGTCATTGTCTTATATGCTTTTTGAACATTGGGGTTTGCCAAGCTGGCATTAACCTGGCTTGCTTCACCTTTCATAATGTACCAAATTACATAAATCCAAGCTGCAATCGACAGAGCGAACGCTGGGGCTACACCCATGTAGCCGGTCTCACCCATATAGCCGAAGATCAGCATCACGGTGCTAGCGCCTAGAAGGTTCCAGAATACGCGGCCTGGTACTTTACCCACAGCAGACATAATCAGATAGAATTCCACCATCAACAGTGGCACGGTTAACAGCCAGTCAATGTAACGGAATTCGGTTGGAGAAGTGCCGGTTGCAACCCACACGTCACGCATATAGAAGTAATGAACCGCTGCTATAAGAGTAACCAGGCCTGATACCGTCAGAGAGGTCCTCCACTTGCCCGCAACACGGTCGCGCTCAAGAAAGAAGAAAGCTGTGGCGGCAACGAGTGCCATGGATATTAACCAGAAGGACATGCCGACGTAATCGCCGGACGCTAAATTGTTAGTCATGAATAACCCCTACTAAATGTAACTTTATTTTTATTGTGTCAGCCTGCCATTCGGAACATCAACATGCGACACGCCTGTACTGCTGCTCCAGACCCCGACTGAAGAGTCAAATCTGGAAAACCTAACTTAGACCTTTTTTCATCGAAGTGCAAACCCATTATTGTTAAAGTTTTTACTGCCGCTTTGTCCACTAGGTACTAATTATTCGTATTCTATATACAAGTGGATTATTTTAATCTTCAATTCTTGCTCTGGCATTGAAATCCAAATGCAAAATAATGCGTAAGACCGTTATCACTATAATGCTTCATAACCTATAAAAAACAGGATTTAAATAAAAAATGAAAAATGTAAAGTTGGGGTTAAGTTCTATTGCGCTATCTATGGTGCTTGCGGCGGGATCAGTACTAGCAGATGTCGCTGAAACGACAGAGGGTGTCGCAAAAATCCAGTATTACCCAGCTGAAGACTGGCAACAGGCTACTGCTGAGGCTGTCAATCTAAATCAGCAAAAAATTGATCATCTGTTTGATCTGTCGTTTGAAGATTCTGCGACTCAGGGTGTGGCATTTTTTAAGAATGGCTTTTTAGTGGGCGAGCGCTACGCTGAGGGCTATGATGAAAACAGTCACGGCACATCCTGGTCCATGGCAAAAAGTTTTTATGCAGCATTAATAGGGGTGTCTATAGACCGCGGTGAGATTGAAAGCCTTGACGATCCTGTGTCCAAATATCTGGATTATTTTAAGGATGAACGCCGCGATATTACTATTCGGCAGATTCTCAATATGACCAGCGGTCTGGAGATGCCAAGCCATGAACATGAAGAAATGTTTTTCTCCAGTGACCATTTGGCCTATGCCAAAGAGGTTGGGGTAGAACAGAAGGCTGGCCAGGTTTTTGAATATAACAATGGAAAACCGACCAAAGTAAAATCGGTAGTAATATCTTC
>CAXAJC010000038.1:0-15404 GCA_963969005.1 uncultured Cellvibrionales bacterium
TATTAGCTATCCATTCCTCCATCAGTGCTGGATCCAGAGGTGTGCCAGGTGTAAGGCTGCCCCCGTGGGCTTCAAAGGGCGTTTCGAGTACTTTGAAATTGCCGCGAATCAGATTCCGATAGACCAAAGAATGTTGGTTATAGAATGTCAGAGAGAGCATCCCCTTTTCTGCCAGCATTGGCTCAAGCCTTGCAATTAACTGTTCTGGCTGAGCCAGCCATTCAGCCATGGCATGACAGAGTATCAGATCAAAACGGCCCTCAAGTTGATCTTCCAGATTTTGATACTCCCCCTGATGCCAGGTAATTTTTTCCTTTACCTTGCTCTTGTTGGCTTCGGCCTGCGCTAGACTCAGCATTTCAGCAGATAGATCATTATAAGTAACCCGATGTCCCAGTTCAGCCGTACCAATAGTGAACTGGCCGAGACCCCCGCCGATATCGAGAATACGTATTGAACTGCCGTCGCTAAGGGCAGGCACAGCAGTCAGTAGATCACGCCAGATGACTGCAAGACGGATGTCACCTTTTAATCCGCCGTAGACTTTGCGGGCAAATTTCTCGGCGAGATCGTCAAAGTTTCTATCGGTTTTGATACTCATAGGTCGGGCTGCCAACATTGATAGCAATGGCCATTAGAACAAAAACATCCGTGCGCGCATATAGCTTGAAAGCCAATTGCCCACTACAATAGCAGCTTAAATTACACAGGCCGGAACAATCTCCATGGACTCACCCACTCTCGTATTAACCAAGCAACTTATCGCCAAACAATCGGTAACACCGATGGATGAGGGCTGTCAGGTTTTAATGATCGAACATTTGCAAAAGATCGGCTTTGAAGTCGAATCTTTACGCTTTGGTGATGTGGATAATTTCTGGGCTATCAGAGGTGACACCGGCCCTATCCTGTGCTTTGCCGGCCATACAGATGTAGTTCCCTCTGGTCCGGCATCCAGCTGGTCACAGCCACCTTTTGAACCAACTGTTGTGGATGGTCAGCTCTATGGGCGCGGTGCGGCAGATATGAAAGGCTCTCTTGCTGCAATGCTGGTGGCTGTTGAGCGATTTGTCGACGAGCACCCGGATCACAGTGGGCGCATTGCATTTTTGATTACCAGCGATGAAGAAGGTATAGCCACTAATGGCACGGTCAAAGTTGTGCAGTGGTTGCAAGATCAAAACATTACCCCTGACTACTGCCTAGTAGGCGAACCATCGAGCACGGCTAAATGTGGTGACGTTATTAAGAATGGTCGCCGCGGCTCTCTGGGCTGCACAATGACAGTTAAAGGTCTGCAAGGTCATGTAGCTTATCCCCACCTGGGGCGCAACCCTATTCATCTGGCGGCACCTGCTCTCGCTGAGTTGGCCAGTGAAAGCTGGGATCAGGGCAATGTATTTTTCCCGGCTACCAGTTTTCAGATATCCAATATCAATGGCGGCACAGGTGCAACCAATGTCATTCCTGGGGAATTACAGGTTATCTTCAACTTCCGCTTTTCCACGGAGGTCACAGATCAGCAGCTGCGTCAGCGTACCGAGGCGATATTGGACAGGCACGGATTGGACTACGATCTTAAGTGGAATCTTAGTGGCCAGCCATTTCTTACGCCCGAAGGTGAATTAGTCGAAGCGGCCGTAGCCAGTATTAAGCAGGTTACAGGTATGGATACAGAGCTTTCTACGGCTGGTGGCACCTCAGATGGGCGTTTTATTGCGCCAATGGGGACTCAGGTGGTTGAGTTGGGCCCTATTAATGCAACGATTCACCAGATTGATGAAAATACCAATGTCGCCGAACTTGATGTATTGACCGATATTTATCAGGCATTGCTGCAACGGTTGTTTACCTGATGTCCCGAGGCTATGCACCATGAGTGCTAACAGCCTTTTTTTATATATCTCGACGGTCACAATTTGGGGCTCCACATGGATAGCGATTACCTTCCAGTTGGGTCAGGTCGATCCTATCGCCTCAGTGATCTATCGTATGGCGCTGGCTTCCGGGGTCTTGTTTGCTCTGTGCAAACTGCGCAATATCTCCCTCAACCTTACAGCTAGAAATCATCAGTTTGTTGCTCTGCAGGGTATCTGCTTATTTGGCATCAACTACTGGGCTATCTATCTGTCCGAGCTGTATCTGCCCAGCGGCATTATCGCTATTATCTTCAGCCTGATTGTGCTGTTTAATATTATCAATGCGCGTATTTTCCTTGGCCACCCTCTGACGATTAATAATGTGGTGGGCGGCATTATTGGTTTGGCGGGAATTGCCCTGTTGTTTTACCCGGAGCTGGTTAAGTTTTCGGCCACAGGTACCGCTATAAAAGGGTTTCTACTGGTGTTGGCTGCAGTAATCTTTGCCTCGCTAGGCAATATAACTGCTGCCCGAAATGGGCTACAGGGTATCTCCATCTGGGCGATCAATGCCTGGGGAACCTTATATGGCACTTTGGTTCTGTTGCTGATTGCGCTGCTCAGCGGCACAGAGTTTGGCTGGGACAACAGTACCGAATATCTAGTCTCACTGCTCTACCTTACGATGTTCGGTACCATTATCGCTTTTGGCGCCTATCTTAAATTGCTATTGATTTTGGGGCCTGAGAAAGCAGGATATACCGGTCTTCTAGTTCCGTTTTTTGCTATTTTGTTATCGACGCTATTTGAGGATTATCAATGGACTGCTCTAGCCGCACTGGGCTTTGCCCTGGTTGGAATTGGTAATTATATTGTTATGGGCCGCCGTTAATCGGGCAGTTTGCGTAGCGCAAAGATATCAAAGCGGGTGGATTTCCCCTCAAGGCTATAATTGGGTTGCATATCCGCCAGATAACCAGCACTCGCAGAGCGCTTAATCACCAGTCTATATCGGGCCCTTTCCAGTGCCAGAGGCAATAATTCGGCAGCATCTTCATCGGCACCGACAATCTGATGGAATGCCTGCATCTCTTTTTTCACTTTGGCGCTTTTCTTGCGCTCCGGGAACATGGGATCCATATAAATAACATCTGCATAATCATCCGCCATTGAATCCTGTAAATAAGACTTAGCATCACCAGACAACAACACCATGCGCGCAATTATCTCTCGCAGAGAGCTATCGTCAGACTCGGCAGCTCTGGTTATGCCGTCTTGCAAGAGGTTAAAGACAATAGCATTGCGCTCCAGCATCTGCACCTCACAGCCGAGACTGGCTAGCACAAAGCTATCCCCTCCCATACCAGCAGTAAGATCGAGGATACTCGGCTTAAACTTGCCTGAAACACCGGTAGCCTTGGCGATGGCCTGGCCATTACCGCCGCCAAATTTCCGCCTGTGACTATTGGCGCCACGATCAAACTGGCAAGTAATGGGGCCATGGCTTTTACTTGCGCTAGGAACAAGGCTCAGGCCCTGGGAATCAAGATTGAGATAATAGCCATGGGGATCGTCCGCAGCTGTGGATGTAAGGCTAAGTTCCAATCCGAGGGTGGCAGCTAATTGCTCAGCTCTGGCTTGAAAATCCATGTGCGAGAAGGAAACTTTAATACTAGTCATGGCGCTATTTAAACACATATACTCTTGATTAAGCCTTGCTCGGATACCTGCAGATGAAACTATTTACTATTGCCCTTACTTTTCTTTTTCTGATGGGCTGTGACCGCTATCAGGTGACCATCAATGAACGTCAGATCTATGCTCCTAAGCAACTATTTAGTAATTATCAGATACCAGATTCCGGTCTAAACAGCTGTATCAAGCAGGCCATTATTGATAAATCCATCCAACGGGCGGAAGATCTGCGCAGCATTAACTGCTCCTATGCCGGTATCAGTAATCTGGATGGTCTAAAGCGATTTACTGGCCTTACCACCATCAATTTAGCTAATAACAGGCTCACTAATATTAGACAATTGACGTTTTTTGGTCAGCTGAGCCGTCTGGATCTAAGTGGAAATGAGTCTTTAGCCTGTACAGATATAGAGACGCTGAGGGAATTACTGCCTACTGAGCTGGTTGCTCCGCAAAACTGCCTATAATTTTTCTGTGACAGTGGAATGACAGACAAAGAGACCCATTGTGGTGCAAAAAGATGTCCACATATCCTGTGGATAACTTTGTGGATTAAGCACTGATTAAGTACCTCAAACGCCCAAAAATGCGGTCTTTTTGTTAGATTGATCAAAAAATAACCACTTAAAAAATGCTATTTAAATCAATCACTTAGACATATCGCAATCAAAAATCAATGACTTACAGCGATTAGTTAAAATACTTATGAAAAAGCCAAGCTATCTGTGGAAAAAAACCAATTCAGCAACAAATAATTTAACATTATGTGTTAAAAACTATTGCCACCCCGAAAAAAAAATGCTTCATAACAGGCAGCAATCATAATAAAAACTCGTCTATTGTAGCTGCAGCCAGTCAAAACCCTCCTGCTGACAGGCATAGATGACTCTCTCCTGCGCAGGAAATACTGGCTCAATCGCAGCCTTTACTTTAGCCAATGTATTATTTTTATCGCTGATATGTCCAATGACCAGATGTTGCATCCGCTGCTGCTCAATAACAGACACTAGGCGTGCGGTTTGCTGGTTGTTTAAATGCCCCCACTGCCCTGCAACCCTCTCCTTCAAAAATTCTGGATAGGGCCCATTAGCGAGCATATCCAGATCATGGTTAGCTTCAATCAGCAGAGCATCGCATGATGCGTACTGTGCCTCCACATGGCCCGTCAGAGAGCCTATATCAGTAAGTATGCCGAGTTGATGGTTGTCGCTGTTAAACAGGTACTGAACTGGTTCTCTGGCATCATGGGGCACAGGCACCGGTGTCACCAGCAGATCACCAACCTGAAACTGCCGGTGGCTGTCAATAATATGAAAATCGCCACTGTCCGGCTCGACCTGCCGCCCTTTCAGGCTGCCGGCGGTGATGTAAACTTTGATATCGAACTTTCTGGATAAAGGCGTTACACCTTTCCAGTGGTCACTGTGTTCATGGGTCACCAGAATGGCGCTAAGGTCGGCGGGAGTCTTGCCCAAGCGAGCAAGACGCGCAGTGGTGTCACGGATGGAGAAGCCGCAGTCAATCATAATACAGGTATCACGCCACTCGACGATGGTGGCATTACCTTTACTGCCGCTGCCCAGGGAAGCAAATCGCACGGTGCAATCTGCCCTAGGACATATTGCCTCGCAATATCTGAAGTAACCTTAGGGACTCTGCCTGGCCCAGGCTATTGCCTTCCATATCGACAACACGGGCTTCAACAATCTGTCCCACTTTATCCAGTAACAGTCGATAATTAGCCTCGAGGACCTCATTATCAGAACTATTACCAAACCAGCGACTAAAGAACCCTTCATCTTCTTCGGTCTGCTCGCTGTAATTTACATAAAGCAGGCCTTCGCTACGATTCTTATCAACAATGGCGAATCCACCGCGGGCTGCGCTGTAGCTGATAGACGCCCAGGCGCGTTCAAAGCTCAGATTTATCATAATATAGGGATCCGAAACTTCGGGAGTCATTACTTCAACTTTTGCGGCACCACCAATATTCTGGGCCAACAGGGATACAGAGGCATAGTCTGAGGCGGCAGCAAGCTCATTAGCCAACAGCGAAAGCATGTCCTGCTCTCGGGTATCGCTATCAGAGTCCTGTGGCCAAGTGGCTTGCTCTTCATTACCGCTGACAACCTGCTGGTGCAGTGCGGTTATCTCAGTGCTATCAATCTGAACCCCCGGGGCAATATAAAAGCGGAAGCGATGGCTATTTTCAGCGTCTGTTTTAAAGTTGACCCAAGTGGTCTCAATAATGCCATTGGAACCCTCTGCTTTGGCCGCAGGTACACCATTGCGGTTTAGCAGACTGCGAATACGTGGCCAGACTTCGCTTGGTGAGATATTGATCAGCACCCAGCGGCGACCATCCATGCTTTGAATTTTGACTAGCTGCTCAAAGGTATTAACTGAGGCCGGTTGGGGTCTGGGCACTTCAAAGTCTCGATCTACTGCCGGTTGCCCGGGAATTGGCGGTATGGGATAGATCTGGCCCAGATCGAGGCTATCCATTTCGGCTGGAACCACTGTCGGTTGGGTCTCTTCCGCCAATAAATAGTCATTTGAGCGATCACGCACCCCAAGCCAGTTACAGCCAGACAGTCCTATAACCAGAGAGATACTGAACCAAGAGATTATTTTCTTCATTACAGAGCTAAGCCCCTTTCCGCAGTTGCCAGCACAGTGCCAGCAATCCTTATTAAATTTAGTGTACACCAATCTTTTGCAGTGCATTCCTGACGGTATCCCTGTGCTCAGGGGCCAAAGGCGTCATTGGCAAGCGCAGTGCATCAGCCATCAGACCCAGTTCACTCACAGCCCATTTCACGGGAATAGGATTGGCCTCGACAAACATAGCATCATGCACCGGGCCAAGTTTGGCATCCAGGGTCGCTGCAGTTGCCTCGTCCCCGGCAATAGCTGCAGCGCACATCTCTGACATCAGTTTTGGTGCAACATTGGCAGTGACAGATATATCGCCCTTGCCGCCCATCAATATCAGCTCCCTGGCACTGTGATCGTCCCCAGAGTAGATAGCAAAATCTGCCGGGCATTGCTCGATAAGTTGTTTAGCGCGAGCCAGATCACCAGTTGCCTCTTTAATACCAACAATGTTGTCAATAGCAGCAAGGCGCAAGACTGTCTCTGGCAGCATATCGCAGGCGGTACGACCTGGTACGTTATACAGAATCTGTCTAATATCAACCGCATCGGCAATTGCTTTATGGTGCAGATAAAGCCCTTCCTGAGTCGGTTTATTGTAATACGGAGTCACCAGCAGGCAGGCATCTGCGCCAGCCTCTTTGGCCGCCCGGGTCAAGACAATAGCTTCTGCGGTACTGTTGGCCCCAGTGCCGGCAATAACTGGAATTCTGCCAGCCGCGTGGTCAACCACAAAGCGGATAACACTGCTGTGTTCAGAGACGCCGAGGGTGGCAGATTCGCCGGTGGTGCCCACGGCAACAATAGCGTTTGTGCCCTGCTCTATATGCCATTCCACAAGACCTTTTAGCGCCTCCCAATCCACCTCCAGTGAACCTGAATGCATGGGAGTCACCAGTGCGACAATACTTCCGATAATCATCTCTTTTCCTTACTTTTACCCGCGCCTCTAACAAGCGCTCAATGGTACTGTCGGCAATCCCCTGACACAAGAGGAAACCTCAATTTCGCCGCCACCAAAGAGACGATTTACTTCTTGCGCTTCTTTTTTCTGTCAGGCAAGCCATACAAATCCGGTTCAGACTCTGGCCGATTTTTAAAGCGCCGATGTACCCATAAATACTGGTCTGGTTGCAGCAGAATAAACTCTTCGACAATTTTATTGATCCGTGTCGCATCCACCAGGTCATCGCCACTGGGAAAATCCTCCAGTGCAGGATACACAGTGATTTTATAACCCTGGGAACCAGGCAACCTGATATGACTAAAAGGTACCACAGCGGCTCCGGTCTTTTCGGCAAACCTTGCTGTGGCATACACAGTAGCTGCTTGAATAGAGAAAAATGGTGCATATAAACCTTGTTGCAGACCATAATCCTGATCCGGTCCATACCAGAGTCTGCGGCCTGCCTTGAGGGCCTTCATAGTACCACGGACATCCCTGCGCTCATAGATAACATCGGTGCTGGTACCTTTATGCAGTCGTCCTCGAGCCTGGATAAAATCATAGACGGGATTGCCGTGGGCGCGGTACATACCATCTCTCGCAATCACTGTACCCATGGCGGCAGTTCCTATTTCCAGCGTAGTAAAATGGATACCCAGCAGCATAGTGCCGCGCCCTTCCTCTACTGCCAGATTTTCTAAACCCTCAAATTGGAGTAATTTGCTAAATCTTTTTTTCGACCACCACCAGGCGATACCCACTTCCATCACTGCAATACCAGTGCTGATAAAGTTGGCCCGCAACATGGCTCGCTGTTCTTGATCACTGAGCTTGGGGAAACACAGCTGAATATTGCGATGAGCAATAGTCTTGCGGCGATTGGGAATACTGTGCAGCAATAGTCCCAGAGCAGTTCCCAATTTTAATAGCACAGGGAATGGCAGTATTGTGATCGCCCGCCAAAGACCAAACAGTAACCAGGTCGACCAGAAGCGAGGATGCAATAGATTAGGTGTAAAAACTGCGCCTTTAGATTGCATGGACTGCTGAACTCATTAAATAATCAGATTGTTGATCGCGACTTCCGGATTGACATCAGCATCGTAATCAACACCATCCATCTCGAAGCCAAACAGTTTGAGAAACTCTTCTTTATAACCTTTAAAGTCAGTTAGCTCAGACAGATTTTCGTTGCTGATTTTAGACCAGGCGTCGGCTACCGCAGCCTGAACACCGGGCTGCATCTCCAGTTCATCCACTCGCAGACGGCCCTCTTCATCAGTGCGCGGTGCATCGCTGTAAAGACATTCAGTAAACAGGCGGTAGAGCTGTTCAATACAGCCCTCATGGGTACCGTTTTGTTTCATTTCTTTAAACAGCATAGCCAGATACAGAGGCATAATCGGGATTGCCGAACTGGCCTGAGTGACAACAGCTTTGAGTACAGAGACTCGGGCATCGCCACCATTGGCCCCGAGCTTATCTCTGATTGCCAGCACCTTGGTATCCAGGTCTTTTTTAGCCTGGCCAATGGTGCCATCCCAGTACAGATCCCAGGTAATTTTCTCACCAATATAGGTAAAAGCTGTGGTTTTGGCTCCTTCGGCCAACACGCCGGCTTCACCCAGGGCATCAATCCACATCTGCCAATCTTCACCACCCATCACTGCAACAGTATCATCAATCTCCTGCTGACTGGCTGCCTCAAGACTAAATTCCTGGATTTCTTCCTTATCTGTATTAACACCGCGCATGGTGACATTTTTACCAACCGGCTTTAGGGTGCTGTTAAACACGTCACCGCTGACAGGATGCTGGCGTCGAGGCGCGGCAAGGCTGTAAATAACCAGATCAATCTGCCCCAGGTCCTCTTTAATGGTATTGATAACCTTGTCTTTTACTTCAGTTGAAAAAGCATCTCCATTTATGCTTTTTGCATAGAGTCCATCCTGCTCAGCGAACTGGTGAAATGCTGCGCTGTTATACCAGCCAGCAGTCCCGGGTTTACGGTCAGTGCCCGGCTTTTCAAAAAACACGCCCAGAGTTGAAGCGCCGGAGCCAAAGGCCGCGGTGACTCGCGCAGCTAAGCCGTAGCCTGTAGAGGAACCGATCACTAATACTCGCTTTGGCCCATCTATCGCACCCTGAGATTTAATAAAACCAATTTGGTTTTTTACATTGGCCTCACAGCCAGTTGGGTGTGTGGTAATACACATAAAGCCGCGAACGCGGGGCTTGATAATCATGCAAATCTCTCCGAAGTCTATCGAGTAAAATATCGCTGCAGGCTATTGCGACAACAAGCTGCGCATCATACATCAAATGCCGCTAAAACTCAGGGGTGGGGCTGAGTTTTTGATTGACATACGCTATCCATACCTGCACATTCACCGGCGGCGAGATTTGATCAGATCAGGACTCGATCACGTAACACCTAGACCTAATAGACAATCACAACTCACAGACAATGGCTTTAGATTATCAATGTCAGCTGCAGAACTAACAGCTCTACCCTATCCATTTCTGCGCCCTGAATTTCTTCAGGCTCTGGAAACCAGTAAAAGCGCCTGTGCAGATACTGGCTGGGAGCCAATCCATCTAGCTCTGGATATAGACTCCCAGCAAACTGTGATGCCCCTGTATCTCAAGGATCACAGCATGGGTGAATATGTCTTCGACTACGCATGGGCCAATGCCTATCATGACAATGGTATGGACTACTACCCCAAGTTGCTAACGGCAATACCATTTACCCCATCCACTGGACCCAGAATGACAGGTCTGGACAGCCTCGAGGCAGACCATGGCCAGCAGCTGTTTGAAGAGGTTCTTGCAGTGTCTCAAGAGACCGGCGCATCAAGCTGGCACATGCTATTCCCCAGTGATCAACAGCTGGCACTATTTGAGGATTCAAGACTACTGCAGCGCAACGGGGTGCAATACCAGTGGTTTAATCGCGACTACCAGAGCTTTGACGACTATTTAAATGGGCTGAACTCCCGCAAACGTAAGATGGTGCGCAAAGAACGCGCAGAAGTATCAGCGCAAAATATTACTATTGAAGTGTTGCAGGGGGAGCAAATTACCAGCGATATCTGGCAGCTTTTCTATATGCTCTATGAGCGCACCTATGCTAAGCGCAACGGCACCAGAGGTTATTTAACAGAAGCATTTTTTACCCAGATTGGCGAAACCATGCCGGAGCAAATTGCTATGGCTGTGGCTCGGCAGGGGGATATCCCCATTGCCTGCGCTCTGTACTTCTTTGATCAGGACACATTATATGGCCGCTACTGGGGCAGTGCTGGCGAGTTCTCATACTTACATTTTGAACTATGTTATTATTCGGGCATTGAATTTGCCATTAGCAAAGGTCTACAAAAATATGATGCGGGAGCCCAGGGTGAGCACAAGATTATTCGTGGTTTTGAGCCGATTAAAACCCATTCCCTGCACTGGATAGAGCATCCACAGTTTAGGCAGGCCATTAAGCGATTTTTGGATTCTGAGCAACTGGGTATTGAGCAACATATACAGCAGGCCAGAGCCATACTGCCATTTAGAAAAACCGACTAGCTTCCGATAATCGCAAAAAGAATCAGCCTACCAGGCCCCGGTATTTTCCATAGAGGCCCAGGGTTCCTGTGCTGGAAGTCTGTCGCCCCGCTGCAGTAATTCGATTGAAATATTATCCGGAGAACGGACAAAAGCCATATGACCGTCTCGTGGCGGTCGGTTGATCCTGACGCCCGCCTCTGCCAGTTTGGCACAGGTGGCATAGATATCATCCACTCGAAACGCCAAATGGCCAAAGTTACGGCCGCCGTTATAGGTTTCAGTATCCCAGTTATAGGTTAGCTCGAGCAATGGTGCACTTGAGCTTTTCGCCAAGTGCAGATCTTCTGGTGCGGCGAGAAATATCAGAGTAAAGCGGCCTGCTTCACTCTCTGTTCTAGAGGTCTCCACTAAGCCCAGAGCATCGCAGTAAAACTCTAACGACGCCTGCAAGTCACTTACTCGCACCATTGTATGAAGATACTGCATGACCCTACCCCTCAGGCAAAACCATTATTATAGAGCTAAGTGGCGTATATCACTGAGTAGTTTTACCAGATAGGTCATAAAGCGACCAGCATCACCACCATTGATAACACGGTGATCATAAGACAGTGCCAGCGGCAACATCAGCCGCGGGGCAAATTCGCTGCCATTCCAGACAGGCTTCATCTGCGACTTGGAGACACCAAGAATACCAACCTCTGGGCTATTGACGATGGGCGTGAAGCCAGTACCACCAATAGCACCCAGACTAGACAGCGTAAAACAGCCACCCTGCATCTGTGCCGGCTTTAATTTTCCTTCACGGGCACTCGCAGCAAGGCTGGCAATCTCAGCAGAAATATCCCAGATGCCTTTTTGATCAGCATCTTTGATCACCGGAACCACAAGGCCTCGGGGTGTATCAACAGCCATACCAACATGGCAGTAGTGCTTCTGAATATAGTTTTCTCCATCACCGGCCAATGAGCGATTAAACGCCGGATTGGCCTGTAATGAAGTAGCCAGCGCCTTAATCAGAAATGACACTGGTGTTATTCTGATACCGCGCTTTTCACCTTCATCCTTAAGGGACTTTCTAAAGCTTTCCAGCTCGGTTATATCGGCCTCATCAAACTGGGTGACATGGGGCACATTGAGCCAGTTACGCTGCATATTGGCTGCGGTGAGCTTTTGGATTTTGCTCATGGCTATAGTTTCAATATCGCCGAACTGACTAAAGTCTACCGCTGGTACCTGAGGGATACCTGCACCAGCCACGGCTGTTGGGGCTGAGTTAAGCGCCGATTTAACATAGTTATTAACATCGTCTTTTTGCACTCGTCCTCGGGGGCCAGTGCCGGTCACATTTTCCAATTGGACACCCAGTTCCCGGGCAAGCATACGCACCGCCGGGCCAGCGTAAACGCTACCTGATGGAGATGAGTCTGCTTGGCTGGCCGGAGCCGCTGGAGCAGCGGTAACAGGCGCAGGCTCGGGTGCTTTTGCTGGCTCAGGGCTTTTTATTGGCTCGGGGCTTTCTACTAACTCAGGGCTTTCTACTAGCTCAGGGCTTTTTATTAGCTCAGGGCTATTTATTTGCTCGGAGCTGTTTACTGGCTCAAGGCTGTTTACTGGCTCGGGGCTGGCAGCAGAGGTCACTTCAAGAATAGCCACCTCAGCGCCGGTGCGCAGTTTATTGCCTTCTGCAGCAAGAATTTTAATCACCTTGCCGCTGTGTGATGAAGGTACATCCATGGTGGCTTTATCAGACTCAAGTACCAGCAGGGTATCCCCTTCCTCGACCTGATCACCAATAGCCACGGAGATCTCAATCACATCAATCTCATCATCGCTGCCGATATCCGGCACCAGAATAAGCTGCTCGGAGGAAGTCTGCGGTGTTTCAACGGCGGGCGCAGGTTCTGCCACAGCTGGTTCGACAGCTACAGGCTCGGCCTCTGCAACTGACTCAGCAGCAGGCGTTTCTGCAGCACCAGCGACTTCAATTTCAGCGATGGGATCACCCACTTTAACCACGGCACCATCTGCAACCAGATACTTAACCAGACTACCCTGATAGGGGCTGGGGACATCCATAGTTGCCTTGTCAGATTCCAGCACCAGTAGAGAGTCCTCTACCTCAACTGCATCTCCAGGGGCAACGCTCAGTTCAATGACATCGACGCTTTCGGCGCCACCCAGATCTGGAACTGTTACGATTTCTACGGCCACTTGTTATCCTTTTTAATATCTTGTTGCTGGTTAATCGACTCTATTACAGATACAGAGGATTACTTTTGTCTGGATCAATCCCAAAATCAGCAATGGCTTTCTTCACCACCGCCGGTTTAATTTCACCTTTGTCTGCGAGTGCCTTTAGCGCAGAGATAGCAATAAAGTAACGGTCCACTTCAAAGAAATGACGCAGTGCAGCCCGGCTATCACTGCGGCCAAAACCATCGGTACCAAGCACATAGAATGGTTGCTTAATATAGGCTCTCATCTGTTCAGCATAGCCCTTCATATAATCCGTAGCTGCAACTATAGGTGTTTCGCTATCACCCAGCTGTGCACTGATATAAGACTGCTGCGGCTTGTCAGTGGGATGCAACAGATTCCAGCGATCTACCGCTTGACCTTCGCGAACCAGTTCATTGACACTGGTCAGACTCCAGATATCAGCGTCAACCGAATAGCTTTCTTTAAGTATTGCCGCTGCGGCGATCACCTCATTGAGAATAGTGCCCGCGCCCATCAGTGTAACCTTATGCTTGGCTTTGCCTGCTTTAGCCAGTTTGTACATACCTTTAACAATACCTTCTTCGGCACCTTCTGGCATTTCCGGCTGAACATAGTTTTCATTCATGGTTGTCAGATAATAAAAGCAGTTTTCCTTATCTTCAAACATGGTCTTGATACCATCTTGCACAATCACTGCCAACTCATAACTGTAGGTTGCATCATAGCTCCTACAGTTAGGTACAGTGTTGGCCAGAATCAGGCTGTGTCCATCCTGGTGCTGCAGGCCCTCACCATTCAATGTAGTACGACCAGCAGTAGCACCAATCAGGAAGCCGCGGGCCTGGCTGTCACCTGAGGCCCAGGCTAGATCGCCAATACGCTGGAAACCAAACATGGAATAGAAAATGTAAAACGGAATCATGGGCACAGCATTGGTGCTGTAGGACGTCGCCAAAGCCAACCAGGCCGACATGGCACCAGCCTCATTGATGCCCTCTTCCAGAATAACGCCCTGTTTATCTTCCTTGTAGTACATGATCTGCTGATGATCATGGGGTACATATTTCTGCCCGGCTGAGGTATAGATGCCCAGCTGTCTGAACATGCCTTCCATGCCAAAGGTGCGAGCCTCGTCGGGAACGATAGGCACCACGTATTTGCCAATATTCTTATCTTTAACCAAGGTGGAAAGCACTCGCACAAAGGCCATAGTAGTAGAGATTTCTCTCTCACCACTGCTTTCCAGCTGCTTCTTGAAGGCGCTGAGAGCAGGAACCTGCATTGCCTCGAAATGATGCTTGCGCGCTGGCAATGGACCACCCAAAGCATCGCGACGACGTTTCATATAAGTAATTTCCGGGCTGTCTTCCGCTGGACGATAATAGGGAACAGTTTCCAGTTCATCATCAGCCACCGGGATACCAAAGCGATCGCGGAAATAGCGCAGACCATCCGTATCCAGCTTCTTAACCGAATGGGTGTCGTTGGCTGCCTGTCCGTCTCCAAGACCATAGCCTTTAACAGTATGGGCCAAAATAACAGTAGGCTTGCCACTGCTTGCCGCAGCTTCTGAATAGGCCGCATAAACCTTGTAGGGGTCGTGGCCACCGCGGTTTAGAGCCATAATCTGGTCGTCAGTCATATCCTTGACCAATTCAAGCAGCTCCGGGTATTTGCCGAAGAAATGCTCGCGGGTATAGGCACCACCATTGTATTTATAGTTTTGCAGCTCACCATCGCAGACTTCATTCATACGCTTGATTAACATGCCGCTCTTGTCTTTTTCCAATAGCTGGTCCCAGTGACGGCCCCAGACAACCTTGATGACATTCCAGCCAGCACCACGGAATACACCTTCCAGTTCCTGCATGATCTTACCATTGCCACGCACAGGGCCATCGAGCCGCTGCAGGTTGCAGTTAATCACAAATATCAGGTTTTCAAGGCCCTCGCGACCAGCGAGAGAGATGGCGCCGAGGCTTTCCGGCTCATCACATTCGCCATCTCCGAGGAATGCCCAAACCTTGCGATCGCCACGGGGCGACAGGCCGCGGGCTGAGAGGTAACGCATAACATGGGCTTGATAGATTGCTTGAATCGGCCCCAGACCCATGGAAACCGTTGGGAACTGCCAGTAGTCGGGCATAAGCCAGGGATGTGGGTAGGATGACAGTCCAGTGCCGTCAACTTCGCGGCGGAACCTGTCGAGCTGATCAGTGGTCAGGCGCCCTTCAAGGAAAGATCGGGCATACATGCCCGGGGAGCTATGGCCCTGAAAGAACACTAGATCACCCATATCCTCGCCGTCGGACCCACGGAAGAAATAGTTAAAGCCAATATCATAGAGAGTCGCAGCTGAAGAGAAGCTGGCGATATGGCCGCCAATACCTTCACTCTGCTTATTGGCCCGCATCACCATAGCAAGAGCATTCCAGCGCACCAGCGAGCGTATACGACGCTCCATAAAC
>CAXAJC010000039.1:0-15345 GCA_963969005.1 uncultured Cellvibrionales bacterium
CCAAACAACCCTGTGAAAGGGGTGGCGACAAGCCTGTCTAAAACCTACAACTATAGAGGAAGATAATTATTCCTTGAGTTTAACCTGACGCCAGAGTGACTCCATTGCCTCTGCGCCCAACTGGCTAAAATTGTCGGCCCCAGCAAGAGCCTCCATGGCTTCAAAACGACGCTTGAACTTATTATTCGAAGCGGCCAGTGCCTTTTCCCCATCTACCGCCAAATGGCGGGCAAGGTTAACGCAACTAAACATCAGATCACCTAGTTCATCTGCAATAGCCTGAGTATTTTGTGCTTCTATCTCTACTTCTAATTCCGCTAACTCTTCTTTGACTTTGGCAACTACTGCACTGGCCTCTGTCCAGTCAAAGCCTAAACTGGCAGCGCGCTTTTGCAATTTGGCAGCGCGACTTATTGCAGGTAGTGCTAGGGGGATATCTCCCAAAGTGCCCAATTTACCTTTTGCGGTGCGCTCCTGCTGCTTGATAGCTTCCCAGTTGCGCTTTATCTCTGCATCACTGGCAACCTGCTGTTCCTCGCGCACTGAGGTCAGGGTGCCATCGGGAAAAACATGTGGGTGACGACGCAATAATTTACTGGTGATTTTGGATACCACCAGATCAAAATCAAACTGGCCGTCCTCTTCGCCCAGCTGGCTGTAAAAGATAATCTGAAATAGCAGGTCGCCCAACTCTTCGCTTAAATGCTCAATATCGCCCCGTTCAATGGCATCGACAACCTCATAAACCTCTTCAATGCTGTGGGGGGCAATGGATTGGTAAGTCTGCTTGATATCCCAGGGGCAACCAGTATTGGGGTCGCGCAAGCGCGACATCAGATAACGCAGGTCGGCAATACTGTAGCTCTTATTCAAACTGCAAGCCTCGGTTGGTTCAGGCGTAAACACCTGAGGACAGGTAGCGATCGCCCCTGTCACAAATAATTGCCACTATGGTGGCATTCTCAACGGTCTCACTTAATGCCAGTGCTGCAGCGACAGAACCGCCAGCAGAGACACCACAAAAAATACCCTCTTCTCTAGCCAGTCGACGCATTGCATGTTCGGCATCGGCCTGAGAAATATCCATTACTTTATCCACATTGGTCTGATCAAAAATCCCTGGCATATAGGCCTTGGGCCAGCGCCTGATACCCGGAATGGATGCGCCATCTTCTGGCTGCAATCCAATAATCTCAATCGCCGGATTCTGTTCTTTGAGATAGGCAGAAACTCCCATAATAGTACCAGTAGTTCCCATGGAACTGACAAAATGGGTAATGGTGCCCTTGGTATCGCGCCAAATTTCCGGACCTGTGCCCTGATAATGAGCCAGCGGATTATCCGGATTATTAAACTGGTCAAGCACAGTGCCCTGACCTTCTGCTTGCATTTTTTGCGCAAGATCCCGAGCCCCTTCCATGCCCTCTGCCTGACTGACTTCAATCAGCTCGGCACCATAGGCCGTCATGGCCCATTTGCGCTCATCCGTGGCATTGTCCGGCATAATTAATGTCAAGGGATAGCCCCTCATGGCCGCAGCCATAGCCAGAGCAATGCCGGTGTTGCCACTGGTCGCCTCAATTAAACGATCTCCCGGGCTAATCTCTCCCCGGGCCTCAGCCGCTTTAATCATATTTAGCGCCGGACGGTCTTTCACGCTGCCGGCAGGATTATCACCTTCCAGTTTGGCAAGAATAGTATTGGATGTTTTGCCGGGTATACGCTGTAACGCCACCATACGGGTGTTGCCAACGCAATTTTCAATGCTGGGATAGTCCATATTCACAATCTACAATTGGTCAAAGTTATCACCCATTGTGCCTCAATCGCCCGGCGTGCGCCTCTGCAGGGTGGTTATATCACAGAACTATTTCATCTATCTTGATTCAGGTGCCTTGATTCAGGTCAAAACAGCATAGGCCAGAGCATACTGCTGTTCATCAGCCAGACTCAATAATATTCGGCTGCCGCCTAAGGACTGCATCACTTGCAATGCTCCGCCACTAAGTTCAACCCCTGGGGCACCGGCATCATTATTTACAATAAGAATATCCTGAAAACTCACACCGCGACCTATGCCGGTACCCAATGCTTTGGCCACTGCTTCTTTGGCGGCAAAACGCTTAGCCACAAAGGCAGTATTCTGCTTTCGACGATGGTATTCCTGCTGCTCTGGCTCGCAGAGTATGCGCTGAATAAACTTATCACCCTGCCGCTCCAGCATCGCAGCAATGCGCTCTATCTCAACAATGTCTGTGCCTATTGCCAGGGCCATTACTTTTGCTCCGCCTGCTGTTGCAGACTATCTGGTTTTTCATCAGCAGACATTAGATGCTGGCGATAAAGCTCACGGCTATGCAACTGTCTGCCACCCAAATAAAAGTCTATCACGCCACGATTAATTTGCTTCGCCGCTCTCAAGGCCGACGGCAGGCCGTAGTCGCCATTGACTAGCGCAATTAAATCTGAGCCCCTCAATGCTTTGGAGTCAGCGCTTTGCTGATCGCTTAGCGGCCTTAGTCCTTGCTCGGGAATATACTGATATAGCAGCTCAGACTCTATTGCACTACCCTGAGCATCCAAATCCAATACCAGGCCATAACCCAACTCCTCCAGCAGGGACATTTCTAGATGCCTCAACATCGGCTCATCCGGCCCATGGTTGGACAGCTGTAAAATAAATTGCCGATACTGCTCGTAGAAATATTCATGGGCATCGTAGTCATGCATCAAACGATGCAGAAGTTCATTAATATAGAGCCCGGTAAACAATGCTTCGGCACGTAAAAACACCGGAGCCTGAATGGCGTCGGCGCGGGTTAGGGTTTTTAACTCGCCATTTCCCTGCCAACCAAAATGATGCTCTGTATAGGGAAACAGGGCGCGGCTAATGCCCTGTTTGTTAGTCTTGCGAAAACCCTTGGCTACACAGCGCACTCGCCCGTGATTGCGGCTGTAGAGGTCGACCAGCAGACTCGTCTCACGGTAGGGGGTGACATGCAGCACAAACCCTGGCTCAGCTTCGATACGCACTGTAATCAATCATCCATATAGCCAAGACTGCGCAACGCTCTCTCATCATCAGACCAGCCACTGCGAACCTTAACCCAGGTTCTAAGCATTACTTTGCAATCTAACAGACTCTCCATATCGGCACGAGCCTGTGCGCCAATTTTCTTAATCCGCTCGCCGTTAGTACCAATAATGATTTTCTTCTGTCCATCCCGCTCAACCAAAATCAATGCACTGATATGAGTGACTTTTTTCTCAACGCGAAATTCTTCAATCTCTACTGTTACCTGATATGGGACTTCGGCACCCAGTTGACGAGTAATTTTTTCCCGCACGATCTCGGCAGCCAAAAAGCGTTCACTGCGATCAGTAATCTGATCTTCCGGGAACATATGATCTCTCTCTGGCATATAGGTTTTGATTTTTTCTTCCAACTCACCTAGGTTAGTTCTGCGCAATGCTGACAGAGGCACTAAATCGGCGGCATCAACTTTGTGGGACAAAAATTTCAGATGAGGCAAAAGAGCGTCTTTATCTTCAACCATATCTACCTTGTTCACCGCTACAATTACCGGCACTGAATTATTACTCAGATATTTGGCCACATATTCATCGGCCTCGCTCCATTCAAAGCGATCGACAACGAATACCACTATATCGACATCGGCAATAACGCTCGCAGCCGAGCGATTCATCACCCGATTAATAGCCCGCTCCTGATTGGTATGAATGCCGGGAGTGTCGACAAAGATCATCTGCAGATCGTCTTCCGTTTTAATGCCCAGCAATGTATGTCTGGTGGTCTGAGGCTTGCGCGAGGTAATACACAACTTCTGCCCCAGAATATGATTGAGCAGAGTCGACTTGCCTACATTGGGGCGGCCAACAATAGCCACATAGCCGCAGCGGGCTGGTACTTCAGTCAAAGGCCTTTCTCCAGATCATTTAAAAGTTGTTCTGCTACCATCTGTTCAGCCTTGCGCCGACTGCTCGCCGTGGCACTATAATCTTTATCCAATAGGGCAATTCTGCAGCTGACTGTAAAAAGTCGGCTGTGAGCCTCACCACCAGTATGAGTCAATTGATAGTCTGGCACTGGCTTGCCCCGCTGCTGCAACCATTCTTGCAAACTGGTTTTGGCATCTTTTGCCGACTCGCTGTCAGAGGCTGCATCAAGCAGAGGTTTAAACCAGCACAAAATACAGTTGCGCGCAGCCTCAAGCCCGGCATCCAAATACACTGCGCCAATCAATGCCTCTACCGTATCTCCCAGTATAGAGTCGCGCCTGTGGCCACCGCTTTTCATCTCGCCTGGTCCCAGCAAAAGTTCGGGCCCAAGCTCAAGGTCTCTGGCAACCTGAGCCAGCGATTCTGCGCGCACAATTTGTGAACGCATGCGACTGAGATCGCCCTCACGGGCCTTGGGGAATTCAAGATAGAGAAATTCGGAAACAGTGAGACCTAAAACAGAATCACCGAGAAATTCGAGGCGTTCATTATTGTTGCTGCCGCAGCTGCGATGGGAGAGTGCAATGGTTAAAAGCTGCTGATCGCCGAACTGGTATTGCAGGCGCTCTTGAAGTTGCCGGACATTGCTCAATGATATTCCTCAGTTTAGTCGGTCTGTTCGGCACTGTTGAATTGGTCACTAAACTTAAGAACAACATCCACATTGGCAAACAGCTCTACTCGTTTTTCATAGTGCAAACTTAGTACAGTCCCCTCAGGGCTGCGTTTGATCTGTACCTTAGACGCAGAAATATCGCGAATATTATTAATGGCAAAAAAACCGCCTATCTTGCGTCGAATATCAGTTCTCGACTGTCCCTTACAAGCCAGACTGGCCGATCTGCTCAAGGGCCCCTGCAACAATACGATTGTCCAAATAATGGGGACCGAGCTCAGATGCTAAATTTTAAAAAAATCCACCAATAAAAATCGCGATAATGGTGGCGGTCAGGGTTGCGCCGCACTGACTATTTATTTTTATACCAAGCTCTCTCTTAAAAACAAAATATTCGTCCTGAATAGAAAACGGCTTTAACTTGCTATCACCTTACTGGATTTTTCCTGCGCGATCAAAACTGGGGACACTGAAAAATTCATTCCAAAACAGCCAGCGGGCGAAGGCTTTACCCACAATACGGTCCTCAGGCACCGGGCCCCAAACTCGACTGTCACTGGAGTTATCCCGATTGTCACCCATCATAAAATAATGCCCTTCAGGCACCAGTGACGAGTAGTTCTGACTCAGGCGAGTAGGCGATATCCGCTTCTGCATCAGATGCTCAACGCCGGTCAGATTTTCCATCATCACCACGGAGCGAGCTGAGTTGGCTTCCTCCAGTGACAGGGTCTGTTGCATCTGCTCGCCATTGACATAAAGTACGCCATTTAGCACCTGAATCTTGTCTCCAGGCAGACCCACCACACGCTTGATAAAATAGCGATCTTCATGGGGTGGGAAAAACACCATAACATCGCCGCGCTCTGGCAGAGATACGTCAATCACTTTGCTGCGCAGCACTGGCAGCCTAATACCGTAGGTCCATTTACTTACCAGAATAAAATCACCCACCTTTAAGGTTGGCACCATTGACTGGGAAGGAATTTGAAAAGGCTCAACCACAAATGAGCGTAGAATCAGTACCAGGCCAAGCACCGGCGCAAGGGAGCCGACAAATTCGACCAGCCCTTCTTCCTGCTTAACGACAAATTTATTCAGCAACCAGAATATCCCTGCAAGCAGAAATATCAGGGTAAGAATCAGTTCAAAATTGAGATCCATAGGATCTGTCTCCGTTGCAAACCGCGAATTAAGTTTTTAGAACAGCCAGGAAAGCATCCTGTGGTATTTCCACACTGCCCACCTGCTTCATACGTTTTTTACCGGCTTTCTGTTTTTCCAGTAGCTTCTTCTTACGAGTGACATCGCCGCCGTAACATTTAGCGGTCACATTCTTGCGCAGTGCCTTCACTGTAGTACGGGCAATTACACTGCCGCCAATCGCCGCCTGAATAGCCACATCAAACATTTGACGGGGAATCAGCTCTTTCATTTTGTCTGCCAGATTGCGGCCTTTCTGCACCGAGTGATCGCGGTGAATAATCGCCGCAAGGGCATCGACCCGATCACCGTTAATAAGGATATCCAGCTTGACCAGAGAGGCAGCTTCAAAGCGGGTAAAAGAATAGTCTAGTGAGGCAAATCCGCGGCTGACGGATTTCAGCCTGTCAAAGAAGTCCATAACGACTTCGCTCATTGGCAGTTCATAGCGAATTGACACCTGCCCACCAATAAACTGCATATCTTTTTGTACTCCACGCTTTTCAACGCAGAGGGTAATCACATTGCCCACATAGTCTTTAGGCACCAGTATATTGGCTTCACAGATAGGCTCGCGCATTTCATCAATATTGCCGGGATCCGGTAAATCCGACGGATTTGACACATAGAGTGTCTCACCCTTACTAGTAATAATTTCATAGACCACTGTGGGAGCGGTGGTAATTAGATCAAGATTATATTCTCGCTCCAGTCGCTCCTGAATAATCTCCATATGCAGCATGCCAAGGAAGCCGCAGCGAAAACCAAAACCCAAAGCATCTGAACTCTCAGGCTCGTAAAACAACGAAGCATCGTTGACCGCCAGCTTTGCCAGCGCTTCGCGAAAATCTTCAAAGTCATCGGAATCAACCGGAAACATGCCCGCGTAGACCTGAGGTTTAATCTTCTGGAACCCGGGCAATGCCTCGGCCTCGGAGGTACTCATATGGGTGATGGTATCTCCCACTGGCGCGCCGAGAATATCTTTGATCCCAGCTACCATAAAGCCCACTTCGCCAGCCTTTAGCACCCCGGTTTCATGCCGCTTGGGTGTAAACACACCAACACTGTCGACCACATGGGGCTTGCCAATAGATTTGGCGACAATTTTGCTCTTGGTGCTGAGGGTACCCTGCATAACCCGCACCAGGGACACAACGCCCAGATAGTTATCAAACCAGGAATCGATAATAAGTGCCTGCAGCGGTGCATCCACATCCCCGACGGGGGCGGGCACCTGCTTTACCAGTTCTTCGAGAATATCCTTGATACCATCTCCGGTTTTGGCGCTGCAGCGCACGGCCTCTTCAGCTTCAATACCGATAATATTCTCAATCTCATTGATCACTTTTTCCGGCTCTGCCTGAGGCAGATCCATCTTATTTAGAACAGGAATCACTTCCAGCCCCTGAGCAATAGCTGTGTAGCAGTTAGCTACAGACTGGGCTTCTACGCCCTGAGCCGCATCCACAATAAGCAGCGCACCCTCACAGGCCGCAAGAGATCTGGAGACCTCATAGGTAAAATCCACATGGCCGGGCGTATCAATAAAGTTAAGCTGGTAGGTTTTACCATCTTGTGCCGTAAAGGGCAGCGTCACACTCTGGGATTTGATAGTGATGCCGCGCTCGCGCTCGATATCCATGGAGTCCAGCACCTGCGCGGCCATTTCCCGCTCACTCAGGCCACCACAGAGCTGGATAAAGCGATCAGCAATGGTGGATTTACCATGATCAATATGGGCAATAATAGAAAAATTTCTGATATGACTGAGATCTGACAAAGTGTTTGCGCTGCCGTTAAAAAATGCGTGCGGATTCTAGCCTATTTGCGTCTCAGTAGCTATCACGAGACTCAGGGCCACTTGATTTATTGATGCAAAAACCAAGTGGCCGACAGATCAGCCCTAATCAATAACAAAGGTTCTAAAGATGGCTCTGCCCTGACGGTAAAAGCGAATCGCTATGGGTGTGTTTTCCGGCAACTCGGCGATTACCTGGGAATACTCATCAATATCATCAATACGGCTGTAACCAAGTTGCACAATTATATCGCCTTTTCGAATACCGGCTTTGGCCGCTGCGGAATTGGCCGATACTTGGGCAACAACCACTCCGCCGCGCAGGCGCATGGACTCCGCCTGCCGGTCTGACAGTTCCTGAGTGAGCAGTCCCAACCGATCACTTCCGTCACCGCTGCTTGCTACATCATCTGCACCCTTATCCAAAGCCGCCACTGTGACATTGAGAATTTTGCGCTTACCTTCCCGATAGACCTCAACTCTGGCTTTTTCCCCCGGCGCCATCATGCCTACGACATGGGGCAGATCACCGGAGTCCACAATAGGCTCGCCATCAAATCGAACAATAACATCACCAGGCAGAATACCGCCCTTATCTGCCGGGCCATCTTCTTCTACGGCATTGATTAGCGCGCCCTGAGGCTTGCCCAGATCCAGAGACTCAGCCAGCGCTTTGTCGACATCCTGAATAACCACTCCAAGCCAGCCACGCTGTACTCGGCCATTCTCCTTCAGCTGTTCAACAACGCCCAGGGCTACGCTGGTAGGAATGGAGAAAGACAACCCAATGGACCCTCCGGACCGAGAGTAGATCTGCGAGTTAATACCCACTACTTCTCCGTCCAGATTAAATAAAGGACCCCCGGAGTTACCCGGATTAATCGCCACATCAGTCTGAATAAAGGGCACATAGTTCTCCCCCTTGTCCGTGGGGATGCTGCGTCCAATAGCACTGACAATGCCTGCGGCCACAGAATAATCAAGGCCAAAGGGCGATCCTATGGCAAGCACCCATTCACCCACTCGCAGCTCGTCAGTATCGGCAAACTGCACTGTGGGCAGATCCTCTGCTTCTATCTTTAGCAGGGCCAGATCAGAA
The DNA here is from genome assembly GCA_963969005.1 of uncultured Cellvibrionales bacterium. Classification (GTDB taxonomy): domain Bacteria; phylum Pseudomonadota; class Gammaproteobacteria; order Pseudomonadales; family Porticoccaceae; genus HTCC2207. The sequence continues at coordinate 8,740 of CAXAJC010000039.1, forward strand.
CGCCGATCTGAACCTACGATCTCCGCACTGTATTCAAGGCGGTCGGCAAACAGCACCTGAATCGTATCAGCGCCATCAATCACATGATGATTGGTTAAAATATACCCGTCATCAGAAATGACAAAACCCGAACCCATTGAGCGAGCAGGCCGCTCGGTCTGTGGTCTATTGCGCTGCTCCAGCAGCTCGCGAAATATATCCGGCAACTGCCCCTCAAAATCTCGCTGAACTGGCGCTTTGCCTTTACTGATGGTATTGATCTTTACCACCGCAGGAGAGACTTCCTCTGCAAGATCAGCAAAATTTGGCAGTTGGGCATGGACAGGTACACTTAGAAAAAAGAAAAATGCAGTGACAGTGATAAATTTCTTCAGCACAGAGTTATCTCCAATATTTATGTTGTGAGAGCGATATTACAGAAAATTCAGGTTGTGCTTTTCGCAATGGCTATCAAATAAGACCGGATTAGTACGCAAATCGTTCCTTGTTTTTTTACTGTGCAGGTTAACCATTAGGCCGCCGGTCAGCAAACCGCAGAGGGCGCCCAAAATACTGCCAATATCGCCGGCAGCGCCCGCAAGCCACGCGCCAGAGACCGCGCAGATCAAAGGCAACAGATAAACCAACAGCGAGCCTTTAACAATAACATCTTCGGGAATAGCAATATCCACATCCTGACCTATAACAATAGCACCGGCGGAATGCCGACCAAGTAACACACGTATACGATTAGTTTTGCCAGTCAGTTTAGACAGCACCCTGGTACCACAACCCTTCTGCGCAACGCAGGCTTCACAGGCAGTCTTTTGAATAGTTTCCACCCACAGGCTGTCTGACTCTATAGCCACCACAGTTCCGGTTTCAACAATCATTTAATGGCCTGCACTGCACTTTTTATGGTACTGGCCAGGGGGCTTATGGAAGCGGCAATCCTTCGTGCTGTAGCATCGGGAATCTCCCCCACCACACAGATAGCGTAATGTTGTTCGCCCACAGTCACCTTACTCAAGACTGCCACTGTGGTGCCCAACTTGGCATCTACAGGAGGGAAACGACGACTCTTTTCCGCGGAATCAATAAACACCGAGAACAGAGCCAGACCATCTGTGTACATCCAGGATTCATCCCCAGTGCTGCTGTCTATTTTCATATCGGATAGAACAAAACCAGAGGGCAACCAGGTAGGCTGCCATTTGGAGTGAGAGGTATCTATCGTTTCATTGGATTCGAGACAGCCTGGCGCCTGTTGAGAATTAACTAACTGCTCCGGGATTTGAATATTATCCAGCTCACCGGGAAAGGAAATATCAACGTATTGGAATCGCTCCAGAGGCTTACCTGACTGGCTGATCAACATCGACTGAAGCATTAGGCCATTGTCCTTATCTATGGCGACAACATAGCCATAACGCAGTTTGTCCTTGGGCCGTATTTCAACCATATACGCCATTCTTCCGGCAATTCTTGCATTGCCGCGGATATAAAAACTGTAGAGATCATCTAGGCGAAGGCTATTGTCAGCCGCAAATTCGGTACCCAAAAGCAGCATATCAGCCGGACGGGAACAGGTCACATCATCACCGCGACGGAAAATCTCATGGCCAGCACCATCCATATGCACAATACGCTCATAGCTCTGACCATCACGCACCAGATGAGCTACCTTGATACTGCGCAAGGTGCCGCGAAACTCATAGGTGAATACACCTCGATAGTTAAGCTCCTTAGCCGCCTTGGCCGTCCCGCGGACAAGATCATAGGCCGATTTAACCTGCTCAGCGAACAGTGGTCCATGAGCAAAAATGGCGGCTATAAAAGCCGCCAGTCTCAAATTGTTACACCAATGGTTTAACCTCATTAAATCACTCTTGGCTGCTAGCAGCCTCACTTTTGGTAATCCGGGCAAAAGGCAGCATGCCCCGGTTACTGTTAAGTGCTGCATTGTTAGAGTGTCGAAGCATAATGTCATCCATGTAGCCGCGCAATTGCTTTTCCGAAAAATTCATGCTGTTAACCGGTCGTACCTGAACGACAGAAACAGGAGGCTGAGACGTTTTAACCGAACCTCCGGCACTGACTGTGCGAACTGGAGCATTAGGCTGGAAACCTGCCGGGAACTGCAGAGCCGGGCCCGTGTTTTGCTGGCTGGCATCAATATCCATTTCAGCGAACTGCAGCGCATCTGCACTAGCGGGATCCGGGCTATTGAGCTGTTGCACACCGAGGATAGCTACCATGGCAACAGAAGCGGCAATGGCAAAACGACCAGCTGAGCTGGCAAAGCGTGTGACGGGGTTCTGTCTGTGAGTATCCTCTGCGTCAATGGCTGCTGCTATAGAAGCAGAGAGATCGATTTTACCCACCGGCTCACCGGCTATAGATGCCGACACCATGTGGTAGCGTTGCCAAATGCCGCGCACAGAGTCTGAAGATTCAATTTTTTGATTCTGATCAATACCTACTTCCTTTAGTATTCGATGCAGTTCAATCTCGCTGGTCTCCCCATCCATTAGGGCCGAAACTGATTCTGCCAAGCGCTCTCTGCTGTCGCTCATTGTTCTACCTCGTTTACAAAATAAAGTCGTGTTGCCAAAAAGTCTCAGGGTATGACCGGTGATTATTAGAAAGGTTCACCAATCAATTAATTCTCACTCATTAAATCCAAAACCCGCACATCAATTGATTCTCGAGCACGAAAAATCCTTGATCTGACTGTTCCTACGGGGCAATCCATTACCGATGCTATATCCTCATAACTCAGCCCTTCATATTCGCGCAAAGTTACTGCAGTGCGCAAGTCCTCCGGCAGATCTTCCATCGCATTTTTGATCGCGGCCTCAAGCTCATCCCGAAACAGCTGGTTTTCCGGCGTGCCCACATCTTTTAAACGCTCGCTGCCGGAATAGTATTCAGCATCTGCCAAATCCACATCCGAGGATGGTGGCCGGCGGCTACGCGACACCAGATAGTTTTTTGCGGTATTGACTGCAATTCTATACAGCCAGGTATAAAACTGGCTATCGCCGCGGAATCTGGGCAGCGCACGGTAGGCCTTGATGAAAGCCTCCTGGGTCACATCAGCTACTTCATCCCTGTCACGAACAAAACGCCCTACAATAGCCTGCACTTTGTACTGATACTTGAGTACCAGCAGGTCAAACGCGCGTTTGTCGCCTTTTTGTACTCTAATCACCAACTGCTGGTCAGTCGGCTCAGTCTTGGTTTCCGTCATGGAGCAATCCGTTTTCCCAACCCTATGGGTTATTTTTCATAGCTAAGAAATCACAACTTTCAGCGGCCACCAAAGACAGACCTGTCAGGCAGCAATAAGTTCGCGATTTAGTCGCACGATTTCTTCGCTTATACTATCATGCTGCGTCAAAGCTGTGTGGCTATCAAATGAAACAAACCCATCTCTATGATGTTTTAATTATTGGCAGCGGTGTCGCCGGTCTAACTCTGGCACTGCAGCTCAACAAAACTCTGCGCGTTGCCCTTATTAGCAAAGCCTCCATGCAGGCTGGTGCGTCATGGCTGGCCCAGGGCGGCATTGCCGCAGTGTTCGATAAAAATGACAGCTCTGACGCCCATATTGCCGATACATTGGTCGCCGGCGCAGGCCTGTGTCATGAAGATGCTGTGCGCCTAGTGGTGGAAAATGGCCCGGAGGCAGTTAACTGGCTGATAGATCAGGGAGTTAACTTTACCCGCGACTCGGATCAGGAGCACTATCATCTGACCCAAGAGGGCGGACATAGCCACAGACGTATTCTGCATACTGCTGACGCTACCGGTAAGGAAGTCACCAGCACATTGGTTGATCAGGTAGCAGCTGCGCCCAATATCGATATATTTGACCATCAATGTGCCGTAGACCTAACCACCCAGGCCGATAATCATTCGCGCAAAATTCGCTGCACCGGTGCCTACCTACTCAATATAAAAACCGGCGTGGTGTCATTGTTTCAGGCCAAAAGTGTGGTTCTGGCTTCTGGCGGCGCCAGCAAAGCCTACTTATATACCAGCAATCCGGATGGTGCCAGCGGTGACGGGTTGGCCATGGCGTGGCGCCGTGGCTGCCGCGTGGCCAATCTGGAATTCAATCAGTTCCACCCCACCTGCCTGTACCACCCGAAGGCCAAATCCTTTTTGATTACCGAAGCCCTGCGCGGGGAAGGAGCGCTGCTGCGCCTGCCCGATGGCAGCCGCTTTATGGATAAATTCCATGCTGATGGGGAGCTGGCGCCAAGAGATGTGGTAGCAAGAGCCATTGACCATGAGATGAAACGACTGGGCAGCGATTGCCTGTATCTGGATATCAGTCACAAACCCGCCAACTTTATTATTGAGCACTTTCCAACCGTGTACAAAAACTGTCTAGAGTTTGGCATAGATATCACCACCGACCAGATTCCCGTCGTCCCTGCCGCCCATTACACCTGTGGCGGGATTATGGTCAATAACAATGGTCAGACCGACCTGCTCAATCTGTATGCCATTGGTGAAGCTGCGTTTACCGGCCTCCACGGAGCCAATCGTATGGCCAGCAACTCATTGCTGGAATGCCTGGTCTATGCCCAGTCAGCCGCTAGAGCAATCAACCAGCTTAGCCAGAGCATCAACGAGCCGGACTTTATTCCTAACTGGGATGAATCCAGAGTCAGCAGCTCAGATGAAAATGTGGTGATATCCCATAACTGGGACGAGCTGCGCCGTTTTATGTGGGACTATGTAGGCATAGTGCGCACTGACAAACGCCTGCAGCGAGCACAGCATCGCATCAAGTTGCTGCAAAGTGAAATTCAGGAATATTACAGCAACTGCAAAGTCACCAGAGATCTGTTGGAACTGCGCAATCTGGCAACCGTCTCAGAGTTAATTATTCGCTGCGCTATGCAGCGCAAAGAGAGTCGTGGGCTGCATTACACATTGGATTACCCAAAAGTGTCTGCGATTGCCCGGGATACGGTTATGGTGCCGATCAACTTTGCCGGTCAGGATGTGATTATCCATCGCGACCCCCCGGACGCAGGATAAGTAACTGGCGCAATAACCTGTGCTGCTCTTCAGATAGACAATCCCGGGGAATTGCGCGGCTGATGCGCTTGCCGCTATTTGTCCGTAAATAGAGAATAATCAAACAGCGACTGACAAACTGTTCAGGCCCGAGCTGACAATGCAGTCCATTGCCGACAATGCACTCATTAATTAAGGGGTGAAATACCAGCACCTCAGCATCTGCGCTGCGCCATTGCTGCAGCCATAGCAGAGCCACAGAGATAATAATTAGCAAAATTACAGACTTGGCCCAAAGCAAAACGGGCAACATGGCGCTGAAAAGTATTAGCAGAATCACCAGCCCCAGTTGAGTCAGGGCCAGGGTTTTTGACGGGACTAAAGTAACTTCAAGACGACTTTCCGTGATTGTCATGAATAATTTGCACTATCCTTTGAGTATCGGGATCTGTTGGCTGCTCCCGTTTCATCAGCCACATAAATAGCTGCTGATCTTCACGCTCGAGCAGCGCCTCAAAACGCAGTTGATCATCTTCCTCCAGAGAATCGTAGGAATTTTCAACAAAGGGTTGCAGGATTAGATCCAGTTCCAGCATACCGCGACGACTGGCCCACATTAAGCGATTCTTATTCATAGATAATCAGTAATTGTGTTAAAGCGGCATTATAAGAGACAATTAAGAGAACGCCTACAGGCGCAAATTAACCGGAAAAATCGACGGATTGGCAATGACCGAACAGAGCAACAACAGCACCAGAGGCTATATTGAACTCAGCGGCCCAGACAGCCGCAAATTTCTCCAGGGCCAGGTGACCTGCGATATGACAACCCTGAGTCAGGGCCAGAGCATCTATGGCGCTCAGTGCACCCCCAAGGGTCGGATCATTTTTTTGTTTAAAGCCAGCTGCGACGAGCAGGATAATATTATCCTGCAGACCCACAGTTCAATCGTCGAAATCGCTATCGCTAGCCTGAAAAAATATGCTGTTTTCTTTAAAACCGAGATTGTGCAAATTGGCGGGCAATCAGAGACCCCTGAACTAACTGATCTGCAGCGTCTACGCAGCGGCTCGGCAGATGTGACTGCAGATACAACAGATATGTTTATTCCCCAGATGCTCAACCTTGATGCCCAGGGCTATATAAGCTTTAAAAAAGGTTGCTACACAGGCCAGGAAATTGTCGCCCGCGCCCATTACCGCGGCGCGGTAAAACGCAGAATGCATCATCTGCAGCTAACAGCTGCAGTACTGCCAACTTTGGGTGCAGAAATTCTCAGCCCCGAGGGCAAAGCTATAGGTAATATTGTCAGCGCGGCCACTGTAGACGACCAGACCATTGAAGTACTGGCGGTGCTGGCCGACAAATCCAGCGACAGCACAGATATTATTATGGCTGGCCAGAACTATCAGGTGAGTCATTTACCCCTGCCCTATGAAATCCCCAGCGGGCCATGAATCTGCTAATGGAGCTGCTGGAAAAATATCAGTACCTGTTGGTATGGATGGGTATAAGCTCGGCATTTGTATTTATTATCAGCCTGCTCAGCCTGCCCTGGCTGGTGGCACAGATTCCCGATGATTATTTTG
>CAXAJC010000040.1:0-15221 GCA_963969005.1 uncultured Cellvibrionales bacterium
CCTTCGGTGCATGTGTGGACTGAGAGAAAGCATTGCTGGTTGACCTTGGCTGAGGATCAGGTGCAGTTGGAGCGGGAGGGGTAGGCTCTGTACTACAGATCGATCTTAACCAACGCCTTACCTACAGTCTTCCCAGACATCAGATCACAAAATGCCTTAGGTGTATTGGCAAACCCTTGGGTAATATTTTCCATCACGGTAATCTTTCCTGCCCGAATCCATTCCTCAAGCTGGGCCATAGCCGCAGGCACCTTAGCCTGATAGGTGGGTAGCAAAAATCCCTGCATGGTCAACTGCCGCGATACCATCTCCCAGAGATTAGTAATCGGGTTGGGGTTATCGGTGCGATTGTAATCAGAGATCATGCCGCAGCCGACAATACGTCCATAGACTTTCATGGCGGGCAGCATGGCATTGAGTACAGGGCCGCCGACATTATCAAAATAGATATCTGCTCCCTCTGGTGCGATAGCTGTTACTGCAGCGGTAATATCATCTGTCTTATAGTTAATCGCGGCATCAAAACCAAACTCATCGACAATCAACTGCGCCTTATCATCACTTCCTACAATACCTATAACAGTACAGCCACAGAGTTTGGCGATCTGTCCGGCCATGCTGCCGGTGGCTCCTGCAGCGGCGCTAACCACCACTGTTTGCCCTGCTTGAATCTGACCCACTTCATGGAGACCAATAAAGGCTGTAGCACCAGCTCCCCCCAGTGAACCCACGTAGTAAGAAAGGGGGATGCCATCCTCTGGTTGCAGCTTTTCCAGCAAAATAGCGTCGCTGTGGCAGATTGAATAGTCTTCCCATTGATTGAGGGCAAACACATATTCACCTTCGGCAAAATTCTTATTGCGGGATTTAATCACCTGTCCCACAGAGGGTCCCCGTATTACGCCGCCAATGGCAATGGGTTCAAAGTAGTTGGCTTTGCCATCTACCCAGCCGCGAATGGCTGGCTCCATAGAGAAGTACATATTACGTAGCAAAAACTCACCGTCACCGACCTTGGGAACTGGGCCTTCGGACAGCGCAAAATTTTCTGGTTGGGCGGCATCAAGGACATAGGATGCGAGAACAATTTGCCGGTTAATCATGGTTAGTCCAGCTCCAGTTGCAGATTGCCGTTGTCGGCCAGACTGACATCATAGGTTTTTAGCGGCACTCTGGTCAGTTCGCCCATTGGCTGCCCGGTGCGCAGATCAAAGCGTACTCCGTGCAATGGGCAGGCCAGATAGCAGTTTCTAATTCGGCCACCCGTTAGTTCAGCGCGCTGGTGGGTGCACTGATTATCCACGGCGTAAAATTCTCCATTAGCCTTACAGATAAGAATATTTTTCCCGTCTAGGGTAACAGGGACAGTTTGCTTGTCGCTGATATCGACGGCGGGAATTAATGTATCTGTGATGGCCATAGAGCTCTCGTCAGTTCCAGTGCAGATGCAAATGCATCAGGCATTAAGGTATTTATCAATGGTTTGATGGAGGTGGCGGATGCGACTCTCCTGGTAGCTGGCCAGACTGACGGCTCCTTTTTTGGAGGCAATCATGCCTTTCTGTACCGCGGCCATATTGCTGTCGTCCTGATCAAATACCGGGCCCAGCCCACCAATTTCTGGCGCTTCACTAAAGGCCTGATCCGGGCGCAGAATATTCTTCTCGGCGGGCTCTGGCTTTTGCGTACCTTTGGGGTAGCGCATCAAAATCATGGTCTCAAAAATACAGCTATTGTGATCATCGCCATTGGGCAAGAAGCGGTAGACAATATTGCCGTTGTAGCCAATCCATACTTGGGTATTGGGGAATAGCATATACAGAATGGCGTCTTCCAGCTCTGACTGGGTGGCCTGATCAAGAGACTCGCCGATCAAGTCGCTAAACATCTCGCGGTTGGTCTCGGCAATATAGGAGCGCGCCGTTAGTCCCTCGGGCATTTCATGACCCTCGGCATTATCTGTTGCCATGCGTCCAGAGAGCTCCAGAATATCGCGCATGGTTTCTTCTTCCGTTACCTCGGGCATATGGGGGCTGGCCACGCCCATTGGTGTTACAGAGCGGCTCACATGGTCGCCAAAGGTGTCGTATTGGGAGTTGGCATCGCCGGTAAATGTAAGGATTTCGCTATGGGTCTCCAGAGTGTGGAAAGACTCCATAAAGGCCTCTGCACCGACTTTCCAGTTGCACTGCACTACGCGCTGAACATGGGCGCCTTTGTAGTAGTCGTGCAGAGGGAAGCGGGAAAAATGCTCGGGCAATGGATTCAGATAGTCTTCCAGAGACTGGCAGTTTTCATCAAAATTAACAAATACAAAACCGCCCCAGGTATCGACCTTAACCTGCGGCAGGCTCATATCTTTCTGGTCCAGATGGCTAAAGTCCCACTTGCAGGGAATGCCTTTAAAGTTGCCATTAATATCCCAGGTTGCACCGTGGAATGGGCAGACAAATTCCTCCGCATGGCCGTCGCAGTCGCGCAGAATACGACCCCGGTGCAGGCAGGAGTTAATAAAGGCTTTAATTTCATTTTCGCCGGTGCGGGTGACAATAATTGACTGATCGACAATCTCATAGACATGATGGTCGCCCACCTCAGGAATATCCTCTTCGCGACAGGTCATCTGCCAGACCTTGGGCCATAGCTTTTGTTTTTCAAGTTCGTGAAAGTCTCGGGAAATCCAGCGGTCTACGTCTATATCTTCATCGCCCATATAGGGGTTGGTGTTTTCCCGCAGGTAGGCTGGTACTTCGATGGTTTCATTATCTAATAGATCCTGATAGCTCAGGCCTTCGCAGCGGGCTTCACCTTGCTGCTTTACTTTGATTAGTTCAGACATAGCATTTACTCCTGCTTATTATTTTAACTATCTGGTAATAATATTTACGCCACTGATGCCCGGGGCACCGTAGACATGGGTGTAACCGACCTTGGGCTGATTGGGCACTTGCCGTGCACCACCTTCGCCGCGCAGCTGCACACAGACTTCGTACACCTGACGCAGACCAGAGGCTCCGACAGGCTCGCCATTGGCCAGACAGCCACCGTCGGTATTGATGGGCATGGATCCATTGATCCCCGTGGCCCCCTCACGGAGCAGTTTTTCCTGCTCGCCATGTTCACAAAAGCCATTTTCCGCCATATGCATAATCTCTGTGCCGCTGTCGGTATCCTGCAGCTGCATGACATCGACATCCTCCGGGCCGATTCCGGCAAGCTCAAAGGCTGCTTTGGATGCGGTAACCGTGGGCGCATCTGCCACTTTCATGGCCTGAGAGGGGGCAAAGACTTCAAAGCTGCCATAGTGGCGGGTGCGCACGGCGGCAGCTTTTAGAAATAATGGATTACTGCAATATTGATAGGCTTTTTCTGCATTGCAAATAATCAGTGCCGCGCCTCCTTCGGCGGGGCTGCAAAACATATATTTGCGCAGTGGGTCGCTGATCATTGCCGAGTTGGCAATCTCTTCGTAGCTCAGGGCCTGTTGGCGCCAGGCTGTGGGCGTTAGCGAGCCATTGGTAAAGGCTTTTTCTGATACCCGAATCAAAGCGTCTTCGGTAATGCCATGGTCATGCATGTAGCGCTGGGTTTTCAGGGCAAAAAACTGCGTGGTTAGCATTAGCCCGGTTTCGCCATACCAGTCATCCAAACCCCATTCTTTGGGCTGGGGATTAAAGGCACCTCGGGGGTGCTTGTCGAAACCTACCACTACCCCTAGGTCATACTCACCAGATTTAATGGCGCTGTAGGCGGCATGCAATGAACTGCCGCCTGTGGCGCAGCCATTCCAGATATTGGTAAATTGCAGGCCGGTCAGCCCCAGTTCATTAACTAGGGAATCGGCATTGCCAGCATCCTGACTGCCGCCATAGGCAAATTGCATATCTGCCCATGAGAGACCCGCATCGGCCAATGCTGCGCGCACTGCCGAGGCTCCCTGTTGCATACCGGACATATCCGGGGAGCGGCCAAATCTGTGCAGGCCTATTCCTATAATTGCTACGTCCATAGCTATGCATCCTCCGCTGCGCTAAAACTAAAGGTCATTTTTTGCTCGCCGTTTTTATCTGTGCGAAAGGGCACAATATTCAGTTGCATGGGCATACCAATCTTAAGCTCGTCCGGGTTATTAGCCTGGAGGCGTGCTTCAACCCTTACGCCGCCGGGCATTTCCACATAGCCTACGCCGTAGGGGCGAAAAGTCTCTGGGGTTTCATCGCTTAGATAGGGCTCTTTGGGCATAAAGGTCTGAATAGTCCAAGTCCAGAGTATGCCGCGATCTCCCAGTTCAACTATCTGGGTGTCCCGCGAGCCACAGCTGCGACAGTCGGGCTGCGCGGGAAAGGCGGCCTCTCCGCATTGGCTGCATCTGCTGCCCAGCAGCTGGGGCTGGCTTGAGGGCCAGGTAAACAGCCCTTCCTGAAGTGGAACTTGGTTGCTCATATATTAACTCTAAACTCTATTGATGAAGCGAAAGCCCAATGCTGTCGAGAACAGACTCATGCATGCTTTCAGACACTGTTGGATGGGCATAGATGGTATGGGACAGCTCTTGCTCTGTGGCCTCAAGCTGCTGGGCAATACCAAAGCCCTGAATCTGCTCTGTAACTTCCGGGCCTATCATATGGGCACCCAGTAACTCACCGGTATTGCTATCAAAGACGGTTTTAACCAGCCCCTCGGCTTCATTAATCGCCAGAGCTTTGCCATTGGCGCCGATATTGAAACGGCCGATATTTATACTATGCCCTGCGGCTTTGGCTTGGGCTTCTGTCAGACCAATACTGGCAATTTGCGGGCGGCAATAGGTGCAGCCGGGGATGCGGTTTTTGTCCAATGGTTTAACGCCCTGGACACCGGCGATATTCTCTACACAGATAACCGCTTCATGGCTGGCTTTATGGGCAAGCCACGGAGCGCCGGCTACATCGCCAATGGCGTAGAGGCCGGCCAGATTGGTTTTGCCAAATTGATCGGCGATTAAGAAGCTGTTCTCAGTCTTGACGCCCAGCTCCTCAAGGCCAAGGCCCTCAATATTGCCTCTGATGCCGACGGCCAGAATAACTTGGTCAAATTTATGCTGTTGCTTGCCATCTGGCCCTACAATAGAGGCCAGTGAATGTTCGCCTGCCCCCTCAACTCCATCTACCCATGTGTTGGTTAATACGTTGATGCCACGCTGTTTAAAGGATTTTTCCGCCAGCTGAGAAATCTCGGCATCTTCTGCCGGAACTATGCGCTCTGCTGCTTCCACCAGTGTGACATCGCAGCCCAGATCATTGTAGAGGCTGGCAAATTCCACCCCTATAGCACCGCCACCAATGACTAGCAGACTGCCGGGCAGGATGCTGGGAGTCATGGCTTCACGGGCACCCCAGATCAGGTCGCCATCAATGTCGATATTGGGCAGATTGCGGGCCCGGGCGCCGGTGGCAAGAATAATATGGTCAGCTCTGTACTGGGTGACTATGTTTTCGCAGCTGACATCCAGTCGGCATTTATCCGCTACAGAGGCGGTGCCATCTATTACCTTGATATTGTTTTTCTGCATCAGATAGGTAACGCCACCACTAAGTTTGCTGGCTACGGAGCGGCTATGCTGCACTAACTTACTAATATCAAAACTAAGATTGTCCATGGCAAAACCAAAATGTTCTGCCTCTTTAAGAGTATGGGCAATATCGGCACCCCGCAGCAGTGCCTTGGTGGGTATGCAGCCCCAGTTCAAACAGACACCGCCCAGATGCTGCTTTTCAACCACGGCGGTTTTAAAACCTAACTGGGCAGCGCGAATAGCGGCGACATAGCCGCCGGGGCCGCCGCCTACTACCATCAAGTCATAATGCTGCATGCGCAATTCGACCCCTAGACCAGCATGGTTGCCGGTTGCTCAAGGAATCCTTTGAGCACAGCCATAAACTCAGCGGCCACAGCGCCATCAATAATGCGATGGTCGCTGGAGAGGGTCAGACTGATCACAGTGGCAACAGCCAGTTCGCCATTTTTAACGACGGCTCTTTGCTCTCCAGTACCCACGGCCAAAATAGCGCCCTGAGGTGGGTTGATAATGGCATCGAACTGCTTGATACCATACATACCCAGGTTGGAGATGCAGAAACTGCCCCCCTGAAACTCTTCAGGCTTGAGGCGATTGAGTTTGGCCCTGGTGGACAGATCGCGCATCTCATGGGAAATGCCCTCGAGCCCTTTTTTATTGGCAGCTGAAATAATCGGCGTAATCAGGCCATCTTTAATCGCCACTGCGACACTGATATCTGCATCATTAAAGTAGCTAACCTGCTTACCATCAAACTGCACATTGACCGCTGGTACTCTAATCAGCGCACTGGCACAGGCTTTAATAATAAAGTCATTGACCGAGATTTTGGTCTCTGAGTTGGCATCATTAATCTGTTTGCGAGTAGCCAGCAGGTTGTCTAGTTCGGCATCGATCTGCACCCGATAATGGGGAGCTGTCTGCTTGGATAACTGCAAGCGACCGGCAATAGTTTTGCGCATGCCGCTGATCTGCTGTGCCTCGGAGCTGCTGGGTGCAGTACTGACAGTTACTGATTGAGCTGGCAGTTTATTTTTTAGCGCGGCGGCGGCTTCAACATCGGCCTTGCAAACACGGCCTCGCTCGCCACTGACACGGCACTCATGGAGGTTAATACCCAGCTCTTGAGCCATGCGACGGGCAACTGGTGTGGCCTTAATCTGGCTATCATCAGTATGCTGGGCTGCGCCTGCTGGCGCTGCCGGGTTGGTGCCAATTAGTTGGCCACCAGCGGCAGTCACCGCTGCCTCCAGATCACCTTTGGATATGCGGCCATGACGGCCTGTGCCGGTAATATTGTTGAGGTTAACACCATATTCTGCAGCCAGTCTGCGAGCCACGGGGGAAGCGGCAATATGGCTATCATCGCCACCCTCAGCCAAGGCTGTATTGTTACTGGCTTGGGGTGCAGGTTCTGCCACTGAGCCTGCTACAGGTTCTGCTGCCACAGGCTCCGGGGCTACTGCATCTGCGCTGGCAGCTTTATAGCTATCAATAAATGCCTGAATCTCTGCTTCGCTGGTCTCGGCCGAGGCCAGGACCCCAAGAAGGGCACCCACATCGTGGGTTTCGCCGGGCTGGGCAACAATGGCTCGCAGCACACCGCTGTGAGCCGCGGTAACTGTATTGATGATTTTGCTGGTTTCGACATCCACCAGATCATCGTCAGCATTGATCTGAGCACCTATTTCAACATGCCAAGCGTTAATTTCACCCTCGGACATTTCCATGCCCCATTTGGGCATCTGGATCGACTTTATTTCATTGCTCATGATTAGGCTCCCAGCACTTCCCGAACAGCGGCAAGCACTTTATCCACATTCGGCAGGTAGGCATCTTCTAATTCCGGTGCAAAAGGTACCGGCGTGTGCGGTGCCGTTACTGTACGAATCGGTGCTCTAAGACTGTGAAAGCCTTTTTCGGCAACAATGCCGGCGATATCTGAGGCCAGTCCGCAGCGCGGGTTGCCCTCGTCAACCACCACCAGTCGACCTGTGACCTCGACACTTTCCAGAATGGCTTCATCATCCATTGGCGAAACGGTACGGGGATCAATCACATCACAGCTAATGCCTTCCTGGGCCAGAATATCCGCGGCAGCAATGGCATGGGTGACCATGTTGGAGATAGCGACAATGGTGACATCCTTACCCTGACGGGGGAACGCGGCTTCTCCAAAGGGAATGGCATATTGCTCGTCTGGCACTTCGCACTCATTGTCGTACATCACCTTGTGTTCGAGGAAGATTACCGGGTCATCATCGCGAATCGCCTGCACCATTAGCCCCTTGGCATCATAGGCATTACTTGGCATAACCACTTTAAGGCCGGCAATATGGGTGACAATGGAGTGCAGCATGCTGGAGTGTTGTGCACCAGCTCGCCAACCGCCCCCAACTGTGCCGCGAATCACCATTGGAGTTTTCGATTTGCCGCCAAACATATAGCGGAACTTGGCGGCCTGATTAAATATCTGATCAAAAGATACGCCGATAAAGTCAAAAAACATAAGCTCGGCAATAGGCCGCAGACCATTGTTGGCAGCGCCTGCGGCAGCACCAATAATAGCCGCTTCCGAAATAGGTGTATCAATTACCCGCTCGCGACCAAACTCGGGCATCAGCCCTTTGGTAACACCAAAGACGCCGCCGTAGGCATCATCTTCACCGTCACAACCGGCGCCACCAGAGACTTCTTCACCCAGTACGATCACTGTGGGGTCGCGGCGCATCTCTTCGCGAATGGCATCATTAATAGCGTCGCGGTAAGTCTTGATGGAAGTCTTACCTGTGACCTGTGCATTATTAGAATTATTAGTCATTTGGGTCACCTTAGTATGAGCAGTAGACATCGGACATCAGATCCGTGGAGGGGTCTGGGTGCGGAGCCGCAAGGCCATCTGCAACCGCCTGTTCTATTGCGACTTTGATCTCTTTATCGATCGCGTTCATGGCCGCAGCTTTCAGCCAGCCTTCGTTAATCACCCGGTCACGGAAGATTTTTAAGCAGTCCTGATTCTTGCGGGCATTTTTGACTTCGTCTTTGCCGCGGTACAGCTGCGGGTCGCCAATAAAGTGGCCGTCAAAGCGTACGCACTTTGCTTCGATAGAGGTGGGTCCACCGCCATCCCGAGCCCGCTGCGTGGCAACCTTAATTGCTTCATAGGTGGCAAAGAAGTCATTGCCATCAACACATTCGGCGGGCATGCCAAAGCCGGCATTACGGTCTGTCAGGCTGTCACAGCCGAGACCGTAGTTGGCTGCTGTGCCTTCCGCATAACCATTGTTTTCGTAAATAAACACATGAGGCAACTGCAGAACCACCGCCATATTCATGGCTTCCATGGCCGTACCCTGGTTAGCACTGCCATCGCCATTAAATGACAGGGCAACATTTTTGGTGCCCAATGTTTTCGAGGCCAGTGCTGCGCCATTGACCAGTGGCGGCCCGCCACCAACAATGGCGTTGGCGCCGAGCATACCTTTATCAATATCGGCAATATGCATGGAGCCGCCTTTGCCCTTACAGAGGCCGGTGGAGCGCCCCATAATTTCCTTCATCATGCCACCAATATCGCAGCCTTTGGCAATACAGTGGCCGTGACCACGGTGGGTACTACCAATAATGTCGCTGTCGCTAAGATCAATACAGGCAGCGACCGCAATGGCTTCCTGACCGTTGGAGGCGTGCACAAAACCGGGCACATTGCCGCCCATAAATTCGGCGATGCAGCGTTCTTCGAATTCGCGAATGGTTCTCATGGAGCGATAGGCTCTGAGTAGAAATTCCTCTTGATATGGCATGGAGATGAACCTTTTGTTTGTTTAGTTATAGGCTGAGCAAACTATACATCTTTTCGATAAAAAAACAAACGTGATGGTTTTCGTTAGGCAGGTTATTTTGCCACTTTACTGCACGGCAAAGTCAGGGGGGTAAAAGGCTGCGCTGTATGCCTTGTCGATAGGGTTTTGGACAGCTGTGGTTGGGAGGGGATTAGGCAGGTTGCCTGGTGACTGATAAGTTCCTAGGGCTGCCGGGTCCCGCTTATTGATAAGGCGGGACAGGCGGGGCCAATAATTTTGCCGCTATTTAAAATTGTGACTCGGGTAAATGGATTACCAGGCCATTGAGTGCATCGGTCATTTTGACCTGGCAGGACAATCGGCTATTGTCCTTGGGGCCAGTAACACAGGTCAGCAGATCATTTTCCATTTCGCTGGCGGGTTCGAGTTTGTCGACCCAGCTTTCTTCTATGTAGCAATGACAGGTTGCGCAGGCACAGGCACCGCCACATTCCGCAACAATACCATCAATCATATTGTCTACAGCACCCTGCATCAGGCTGACGCCAGATGCGATATCAATTTCATGGCTCTGGCCGTTGGCCTCTACAAAGGTGACTGTGGGCATATCTAAACTCCGTTGCTGTATCTGTGATTCTGCTTTCGGCTGCAATATACATTGTTTACATTTTAAAACAAGCTGAGCGGTTATGTGATTTACGCTCTAAAAAAAGCCCGTGCCTGGCGACAGACACGGGCTTCTAGCGCAGGATTATCAGCTTACTTGAGGTTGCTGTAATAAGCCGCCAAGTTAGCGATATCTGCATCGCTCAGACCTTTGGCCATTGCGGTCATCATGGCGTTGTCCCGCTTCCCGTCTCTAAACTGTTTTAGCTGGCTGACCAGGTAGGGTGCTTTCTGCCCCGCCAGATTAGGCCACATGCCATTGTTGCTGATGCCATTAATACCGTGACAGCCTGCACAGGTCATGGATTTAGCCTTTCCTGCGACCGGATCACCGGCCAAGGCGCCAACGGATAATGTTGCTGCCATAAATGTAATAACAAGTTTCTTCATATTGCTTCTCCAATGATTAATTCGGTTGGCCTTGGCTTTTCGCCAGTGAATGACTGATAAATAGCGAGGCACTTAAAAGGGCGACTGCTCCGACCTGGTGAGCTGCTGCTACAGGTATAGGAACATAAAAAATTAAAGTGCTGATGCCCAGACTGACCTGCAATATCAACAGGCCAATCAGACAGAAAACGGCGGTACGTATTGGGCCTTGAATACCGGCCCTGAAGGCTGTGACGGCAAAGCCGAGGACTAGGGCGACCATAATGTAGGCAAAGATACGGTGGTTAAACTGAATGGTGGTGATATCTTCAAAGGCTGATAACCATGTTGGTGTCATGCTGTATAACCCGGCTGGGATAAAGCTGTCACCCATCAATGGCCAAGTTGGATAGGCGTAACCCGCCTTGGTCCCAGCCACCAGCCCGCCAGTCAATATCATCAGGAAGATCAAACCGCTGAGGCTGTAGGCAAAGGTTTTTAGCTGTGCTGGTTGTTCTGTTTTGCCGCTTACCAGATCAAAGGCGGTCCACAGAATAAATGAGTAGATCAGAACTGCGGCACCCAGATGGGCACTGAGTCTATATTGGCTGACATCAGGCTTATCCACTAGGCCGCTCTTGACCATATACCAGCCTAATAAACCTTGGCAGCCCCCGCCTATCAGCATAATAATCAGCTTTGGAGTGAGGCCAGATTTAATGCGCTTGGTAAAGTAGAAAAACAGAAATGGCAGGATAAAAATAACACCAATCAAGCGTCCCAATACCCGGTGCAGGTACTCGTACATAAAGATCGACTTAAAGGCTTCCATAGACATGCCAGCATTGATCTGTTGATACTCGGGGAACTGCTTGTATTTAAAGAACATATGCTCCCAGTCTGCCTCCGAGAGTGGCGGAATAATCCCCATTAACGGTTTCCAGTCCACCATGGACAGACCTGAGTTGGTCAGGCGGGTAACACCACCCAGCAGAATCATACCGAAGATCACTACGGCACAGAAAAATAACCAGTAGGCGATTTGACGATCGTATTGATCTTCAAGGGTTCGGGGTGATATAGCTTGGGGCATTTAAAACTCTATATGATCGACTAATGTTGGTTTAGCGGTTGGCGATTAAGCCAGTCTTTCTTACGAAAGCGGCGCAGATTCAGACTAGATTTTATGCCAAAATCCAATAATGAAGTTGCATAGAGCCACATCACATCGGCGCCGATCTGCACCAGGACGAAGGGTACTAGTACACGACTGAGGAGAATGCTGAACATGGTCACCATCATTGGGTATCTGGTGTCGCCCGCGCCGCGCAATGCGCCGGCCATACTGAACTCAACTCCCATTAATGGCAGGCTGCAGCTAATAATGTAGGTGAAGGGCACCAAAAGCGCTATCACCTCAGGGTCATCAATAATAAATCGCGCTATTTCTTCGGCAAAAAGGCTCATCATTGCGCCGCCTGCCATCATAATATAGACACAGGTGCGCATGGTGCGCCAGCCGGCATTATAGGCGCCTTTTTTATCGCCGGCACCCAGATGTTGACTGACCAATGTGGCACTGGAGATTGAAAAACTAAAGGCGATTACGATCATTAGCCCGAGAATAGACAGGCCAATACCATAGGTAGCAAACGCAGCATTGCCATAGCTGGACAGAAATACCAAAAATACTAATAAACCGGCCTGAAAAAATACCTGTTCGAAAGCGGCGGGCATGCCGATTTTAATTAGGTCACGGCTATTGCTGACCATGCCCGGCAGTGGGTTGGCCGGCTTAAATGACAGCCGGCCTAGCAGCCACAGGCCCATAAATAGCAACACGGTAATAATGGCGGCTGCACCGTTACCTATGGCAAGGCCAGACAGACCTACAGGGGCTATACCATGCCAGCCATAGGTATACACAACACCTAAATAGATCCCTAAAACTGCACCGATCAGCGCTGCCCATAGGGGCGTTTTGCTGTCACCGGTAGCGCGAAAAGCCATGCTGAAAACCAGCACTATAAGCATTGGTGGTGCATAGAGCACGGTGTAATAAATGAAGTCTACAGCTGCCAAATGGGCTTCTGGGGTAAGGCTAAATATCCCCACCAGCTGCTCGAGAAAGGGGATCGCAAGCCAGGATAAAAGTATGCCCGCAAAGAAAAAGATAATCACCGATAGGGCGGCGATACGTCCTGCCATCTGTTGATTATCTGCTCCCCAATAGCGACCTACCAGAGCCGTGGTGCCGCTGGAAAGTCCCATCATCACAGCAAACAGAATAAAGAACAGTCGCTGGCCTGTGGTAACTGCGGCCACTTCGTCCAGACCCATGCTACCGGCAATTTTCAGGAACACGAGACCGGTCAGCATAAAGGCCATATTACTGAGGATGGTTGGCCAGGTGAGGCGCCAGATATTAAAAGTGGAGACAGATTGCATGAGCGACTATTATAACAGTCACAGTAGCTCTTCAGTTAGCATTTCTTAGTCGCAATTCAGGATATTAATATGGCGGATCAGAATACGGTCAAGTTAGAGCCGAGTTGGCTCAATGTGCTCGGCGGAGAATTTGATCAGCCCTATATGCAGCAGTTACGGGAATTTCTGGTGCAGCAGAAAGGGGCCGGTCGGGTGATTTACCCTCCCTCTTCCCAGTGGTTTTCTGCCTTTAATTCGACGCCATTTGATCAGGTGCGTGTGGTGATTCTTGGGCAGGACCCCTACCATGGTCCCAATCAGGCTCATGGGCTGTGTTTCTCGGTAATGCCCGGGGTCAAAGTGCCCCCTTCGCTGATGAATATTTACAAGGAGTTGCAGGACGACCTGGCTGTACAACCTCCGTCTCATGGTTGCTTGACCAGCTGGGCTGAGCAGGGGGTACTGTTACTCAATGCCACTCTCACGGTGGAGCAGGCCAATGCCGGTGCGCATCAGGGCAAGGGCTGGGAGCGCTTTACTGATCAGGCGATCAGGGCTTTAAATGATCAGCGCGATGGTATTGTGTTTTTACTCTGGGGCAGCTACGCCCAGAAGAAGGGCGCCTTTATTGATCAGTCCCGACATCTGGTTCTCAAGTCGGTACATCCATCGCCGCTGTCGGCCTATCGGGGATTTTTGGGTTGTAAACATTTCTCCACGGCGAATAACTACCTGCAGCAGCGGGGTCAGCTTGCAATTGACTGGCAGCTGCCTGCAAAAGCCGGTTTGGATATCTAATTTTAGGAGAAGAGTTTGACTGTTAAATCCTGGCAGACACCAAAAAATTTACTTCTAGTGATGACTGTCGCCATGACGATTGCCTTTGCTGTATGGATGGCTCTGTTAAATAATTTTGTGATTGAGAAGGCGGCTTTTACCGGTGCTGAAATTGGCATGCTGCAGAGTATTCGTGAGATTCCCGGGTTTCTGGCATTTACAGCGGTACTGGTACTGATGATTGTTCGCGAACAGCTGTTTGCTTATCTGTCACTCGCGCTGTTGGGTATCGGTGTTGCTATGGCCGGTTATTTTCCCTCTGTGGTGGGGCTGTATCTGACCACCTTTGTGATGTCGGTCGGCTTTCATTATTTTGAGACGGTTAAGCAGTCTCTGTCTCTGCAGTGGTTGAGTATTGATGAGGCGCCGAAGGTGCTGGGTCAGTTGATTGCGGCGGGGTCTATGGCTTCTCTTGTGGTCTATGGGTTTCTTATTTTGGCTCAGAGCTATTTTGCTCTGACTTATAAAACGATCTATGTTATCGGCGGTGTGGTCTGTCTGGGACTGACATTATTTGCCTGGCTGGCCTTTCCTCATTTTAAAAGCGCCACGCCCCAGCGCAAAAATCTGCTGATGCGCAAACGTTACTGGCTCTATTATGCACTGACCTTTATGGGTGGTGCCCGGCGTCAGATCTTTGTGGTGTTTGCCGGTTTTTTGATGGTGGAGAAGTTTGGCTATTCGGTCCGCGATGTGGCGGCGCTGTATTTGATTAATCATTTGTTTAACTGGGCTTTTGCCGGGCACATAGGTGCATTGGTGGGGCGCATTGGCGAGCGTCGCGCCCTGACATTTGAGTACTGTGGGTTGATCTGTGTGTTTACCGCCTATGCTTTTGTCGACAATGCATACTGGGCGGCCGGTCTCTATGTGCTGGACCATTTGTTTTTTAGTCTGGCTATTGCGATTAAAACCTATTTTCAGAAGATTGCCGACCCGGCGGATATGGCCTCTACGGCTGGTGTTGCTTTTACCATTAATCATATTGCCGCGGTGGTGATTCCTGCGCTGTTTGGTTTGGTGTGGCTAGTGTCGCCCACGGCGGTATTTTTGATGGGCACAGGTATGGCGGCTATCAGTCTTGTGCTGGCCCTGAATATTCCCTCGAAGCCCATGGCTGGCAATGAAGTGGTGATGGGTAGGGTTTTGGGTAATATGGCATCAAGTTAAGTTAACTTGTTATCTTGATGGAGCGCGGCGAGGAAAGATTTCCGGAAGTTGGCAGAGAATGGAGCAGAGATTCTTCACTTCGTTCGGCAAACCTCGAAAAGAGTTAAATCAATGGCGGTTTTTTCGCCTTAGCGCGCAGCCAGTTCAGGCTTTTTAACACAGTCGGAGTGTTTACTATTTTGCGCTCAATACGAAACTTACCCGGGTAGTCCACCAGCAGTAAACCCGTGATCATGGTAAGCAGACCCTGGCCGGGGAGAAACAGCATCAGTATGCCGCCCAGCAGAAGTACATAGCCGAGACAGTTCTTACCGACCAGAATAATTAATCTTGCTAGTGGTCGCTGAGTTTTCCACTGGGTGGGCTGGCGCTTTTTGGGCACAAAATAATCA
>CAXAJC010000041.1:0-15084 GCA_963969005.1 uncultured Cellvibrionales bacterium
ACGCATTAACCATGTAGAGTATCGGGTTAATCAATGACACCGAACCCCAGAAATCACCCAGCAGATCGATGGAATAAAACACACCACCCAGATAAATTAATGGGGTTAATACAAAGGTGGGGATTATCGAAATATCATCAAAGCTACCAGCAAAAATAGCATTGATTAATCCCGCCAGAGAAAACATCAGGCTAGTCATCAATACAATGCCAATGGTGATCGGCAGGCTGTGCAAACTAAAGTCGGCAAAGTACAGGGACAGCAATGTCACCATGGCACCCACCCCCAGACCCCGAGCCATACCGCCCACTACATAGCCCAGCAGAATAATCCAGTTGGGGGTTGGCGATACCAGCAGCTCTTCAATATTGCGCTGGAACTTGGAGCCATAAAATGATGACACCACATTGGAATAGGAGTTGGTAATCACCGACATCATAATCAATCCGGGAGCCACAAACTGGATATAGGGCAGCTCTGCCATTTCACCAATGCGTGAGCCAATCAGGCGACCAAAAATCACAAAGTACAGCACAATGGTAATAATCGGCGGCACCAAAGTTTGCGGCCAGATACGCATAAAGCGATGAATCTCGCGGCGCACAATAGTGCTAAAGGCAATCCATTTTTGTGTATTATCCATTGGCCTTCTCCTGCAGATTCTTTTCCACCAGATCAAAAAATAACTCTTCGAGACGGTTGGTTTTATTGCGCATGCTAACCACATGAATACCCTGCTCTGTGAGTTCGGCAAACAGTTCATTAATTGATTGGGACTTCTCCACCGCCACTTCCAAACTGTGACCATCCACCTTTTTCAGCGGGTAGCCAGCAACTTGCGGACAATGATCCAACTGCTCTTTGGTATCCAGCACAAAGGTCTCGGTATTAAGCTGAGTCAGCAGTTCGCGAATGCTGGTATTTTTGACAATCTCACCATGATCGATAATGGCCACATTGCGGCATAGGCTCTCGGCTTCTTCCAGGTAGTGGGTGGTCAAAATAATGGTTGTGCCCTGGCGATTAATCTCTTGCAAAAACGCCCACATGGAGCGACGCAGTTCAATATCCACACCGGCGGTGGGTTCATCCAGCACCAGTAGTTTGGGCTCATGGATCAGGGCCCGGGCAATCATCAGTCGCCGCTTCATACCGCCGGACAATGTTCTCGACGGGGTATCCCGCTTGTCCCACAGCGCCAGCTGCTTGAGATATTTCTCTGCACGCTCACGGGCCAGCTTAGCGGGAATGCCATAGTAGCCCGCCTGATTAATCAAAATATCAATCGGCTTTTCAAACTGATTAAAATTAAATTCCTGAGGCACCACACCCACATATTGTTTGGCCAAACTAAAGTCCTGATCAATATCATGACCAAAGATTTTCACCGAACCAGCTGTCTTGCGCACCAGCGAACAAATAATGCCAATGGTGGTGGACTTGCCCGCACCATTGGGGCCCAGCAGGGCAAAAAAGTCTCCGGGCGCCACATTCAGGTCAATACCCTTTAGGGCCTCAAACTTATCTTCGTAGGTCTTGCTGAGCTGCTTTATAGCCAGTGCTGGCTGTGTGGAATCATTCAACTGATGCTATCCATATTGGTTGTGATGACAGAAAACTGTATTGTAGCTCTCAGTACGCAAGATGTCTGGTTTTAGACGCTATTTTCACTAGTTACCTGCTGCGCTTAGGGGCATAATGCGCAGGTCGATAGGTTATTAAAGAGAACCCATGCCGCGCAAAATCATCCATCGCTTTTTACCAGATATAGGTAAACTTTTACAGCGACCTTCACTGCGCTGGATTAATTCCCTGTCCCATGATCCCAACTTTCTCCACCTCAATCGGCACTCAGTTTCTCTGGCTGTATTTGTGGGTATTTTTTGTGCCTTTATGCCATTGCCTGGGCAGACATTGCTGGCAGCCTTTATGTGCTTTTGGCTTGGGGCCAACCTGCCCATAGGCATTATCCTGATATGGATCAGCAACCCACTTACTATTCCGCCAATGTTTTATCTTACCCACCAGCTCGGCAGCTTTCTGCTTAACAGCGACCCAATTGAATTTACTGTCACCCTGAGCTGGGAATGGTTTTCCAATATTGGCTCAGCTATTTTGCTACCACTTCTAGCTGGCAGCTTGCTCAGCGGTATTATTCTCGCCTCCGCAGGATATTTTGCTGTGCGCGCCCTATGGCGCTGGAAAGTGATTAAGAACTGGGAAGCCCGCAAAAACGCGAGACTGGCAGAGCAGTCCAGGCAAAACCCCTAGCCGTCATAACGCAGCTCATCGGCAGGGGCAACACGGCTGGCACGCAGGGCCGGATAAATCGTCGCCAGAATATTCAGCACCACCGCCACCGCAACAATAGCAGCCACATCAGGCCAGCGCAGATCCACGGGAATATAGTCGATGGGATACACCGCTGTATTGAGAAAATTAGTATCTAAAAAAAGCTCAAGCCAGCCGACAAAATCTGCCACCCAATAACAGCCCAACACTCCCAAAGCCACACCCAGAGCAATACCAAATAGACCAATCATCGCGCCCTGAATCAAAAACAAGCGCAAAATACCGCCGGAGCTTAGCCCCAGGGTCTGCAGCACAGCAATATCCTTGCGCTTGCTGACCACCGACATCATCAGCATAGACACCACATTGAACGCAGCAATGGCGACAATCAAAAAGATTAACAGCCCCACCATATTGCGTGACAGCTGAATCGCCTGATAGAGATTGCCATGGGTTTGAAACCAGTCACGAAATCCATAGCCATAGGGCAGCTGTTCCAATAGCTGATAACCAATACGCCGAGCATCAAACTGTTTGTCCACCTGCAGACGAAAGCCCTGCACCAGCCCGGGCACACCAGCAATCTCCGCCACCTGCTGCAGAGATGCCAGCCCCAACATCTGATCCAGCTCTGTATGGCTGGCAAAAATTCCGCTGAGGCGCAGTGAATAGGCACTGGTCTGGCCGCCACTGGCCACGGGAATAATAACCGTTAACCGCTGCCCCACTGCTACATTTAAATCGTCTGCAAGGGACTGGGACAAAAGCATTTCGTCAGTACCGGGAAGGCTTAGATCAGCCTCCAGTAATAGTGCCTGCAGCCCAGCGGGCACAGCCTCTTCAGTCAACCCCAAGAGACGCAATGGTTTGCTCTGCTGGCGACTGTAGAGCAGCCCCTCAACCTGATTGTAGGGACTGACTTCAGTGACATGATTTAGCCCGGCAATCAACTGGCGCTGTCCCTGCCAGTCACTAACACCACTGTTATGCAGCAACTCTATATGGGGCACCACCGACAGAATGCGCTCGCGCAGTTCCCGGTCAAAGCCATTCATTACCGATAGCACAACCACCAGCAGTGCCACACCCAAGGCCATACCGGCAATCGCCAGCATTGAGATAAACGAGACTAAAAGATTACTGCGGCCACCAGCAGTAAAGTAGCGCAGGCCAACAAAGAGAGGTACCGACCTAAGCAATGCCAGACTCCGGATGACTATCAACCAAACGTCCATCCACCAATGACAGCGTACGATCCATACGGGCAGCAATCGCCGGGTCATGGGTGACCACCACAAAGCTGATATGCAACGCCTGATTAAGCTCCAGCAGCAGCTCCAGCATCGAGCCTGCAGTCGCTGGATCCAAGTTGCCCGTCGGCTCATCCATTAATACCACAGAGGGTTCTGTCACCAACGCCCGGGCTATAGCCACCCGCTGACGCTCACCGCCAGACAGCTGTGCCGGCTGATGGTGCAGGCGCTCACCCAGCCCCACTCTGGTTAATAATTCAGAGGCCCGCTGCCGCGCTTCTGTGACCGAGTTATTGCCAATTAATAATGGCAGCGCCACATTTTCCAAGGCCGAAAACTCACCCAGCAAATGATGGAACTGATAGACAAAGCCAACATGCTGATTGCGCCAACTGGCCCGCTCGGTAGTATTTAAATTGCGCCAGTCCTGGCCGCAGACATGTACCTCTCCAGCATCCGGGTCATCTAGCCCACCCAGCACATTGAGCAAGGTGGTTTTGCCAGACCCAGACACACCGATAATGGCTAGTGTTTCACCCCGCTCAATCCGCAGATTAGCTCCCTGCAGTACCCCGAGATCCTCCCCCGCCTGCTGATAGCTTCGGTGCAGATCATTGGCTTGCAAGACAATATTATCGCTCATAGCGCAGTGCCTCCGCAGGCAGTATCTGACCAGCCCGCCAGGCTGGATACAATGTCGCGAGGAAACTGATCAGCCCAGCGCAGAAAGTTACAATGGCCACATCAGACCATAAAAGCCTGGAGGGCAATGCGCTAATCAGATACACAGAGGGATCAAACAGATAGACCCCAGTGAGAGCTTCCATAAATGCCACAATATCCCCTATAAAATAAGCCAGCAGCGAACCCAGCGCCGTGCCGACAATAATACCCATCATGCCCACCGCCATACCCTGGACTACAAAGATCTTTACCACCAGCCCTGAAGATGCGCCCATTGCCCGCACCACAGCAATATCTTTGCGCTTGTCCGCCACCATCAGCACCAGACTGGCAATAATATTAAATGCCGCCACAGCGATAATGACCGACAGCAGTAGACTGACCACCATCTTTTCCATGCGCATGGCCTGAAACAGAGTACCCATCTGCTCGCTCCAGGAGCGCCAGCGCCACTCCGGTAAATCCTCGGTCAGCAGCCATTGATCAGCATCATAGGCACTGTGCATCTGTAACTGCACACCCTGATAATTGTCACCCAGGCGCAAGAGCTTGCGTGCATCCTGCTGATGAATAAAGGCCACCGACGCATCCACCTGAGCACCAACCGTAAACACACCCATTACCACAAAGCGTTTTAGTCGGGGGAATATACCTGCCGGACTGATACTGACCTCAGGCAATGTCAGTTGCAGCCGATCACCCACAAAGGTGTTCAGTTGTCGGGCCAGCTGACTGCCCAGCACAATACCAAACTCACCGGGCTGCAACTGCTCTAGATGCCCGGCAATCATATGCTCCTTAACCAGCTGGGCATTGGGCCAGTTGCTGTCGATACCCTGCACCATTACCCCAGCCTGCTCCGACTGATAGGACAGCATGGCATAGGTCTGCACCATAGGAACCACCGCAGCAACTGTGGACTCACCCCCCAGCAGACGCTGCTCAAGGTCAGCGATCTGTGCCGGAGACACAGGCTCCGGCCCCACTCCGGTAATATGGGGCACCACACGCAGCAGTCGCTGTTTGATCTCGCTATCAAAGCCATTCATCACCGACAGGACGACAATTAATGCCATCACCCCAAGGGCCATAGCAAACAGAGAGAAGCCAGAAATAAACGAGACAAACCCCTCCCGGCGCTTGCTGCGGGTATAGCGCAATCCTATAAATAGAGGGAGGTTTTTAAACATGCAGGAATTAAACCCGAAAGCCAGTCCACACACAACATTGAGTCGATATCAGTAATGCTAACCAATTCAGATTTTCCCTGCGCCTGTTGCCTACAATAATCCTTAAGTCCAGTTGTTACTGGACCAATCAATCGGTAACCAAACAGGGTTTTGGCGATAAAAAACACAGCATTAGGAGTAATCATAATGAGCGTTAGTCTGGCATTAACCGCTAACCAGATTAACGTGCCAATTGGCGAGCAAACCCGCGCTTACGAGTCGCAACTACCTGATCGCAGTATGGCTAAAGAAATGGTACGGCAGACCTTTGGTATGCCTGTTGCCATTGACGCTGAGGTGGGCGAGCCACCGATCAGTGCCTGGCAGTACCAATATTTTGCGGTGTACTTTGAGCAAAAATGGGTGCTTCACGCTGTGGTAAAGCACCCGTAAAGCACCCGCAAATCAAACAGACTAAATAAGCAGCGGTCAGGCCTGCTTGCCCTCAAATGAGCGGCGATCGCGACTGACCCGATTTAAACCATTCATCGATGCAATGCGATAGGCTTCGGCCATGGTCGGGTAGTTAAAGGTGGTACGCAGGAAGTACTTGATACTATTGGCGTCACCCTTCTGAGTCATAATCGCCTGGCCAATATGAATAATCTCCGCCGCCTCGGCACCAAAGCAATGGATACCCAGTATCTCAAGGGTATCCTGGTGGAACAGAATTTTTAGCATGCCCACTTCTTCGCCAGATATATGAGCCCGGGCGGTATCTTTGAAGTACGCGCGGCCAATCTCGTAGGGAATCTTCTGCTCGGTAAGCTCAGATTCATTCTGGCCGACAAAGCTAATCTCTGGAATAGTCCAGATACCGGTGGCTACATCTTCCACCCGGTACTGGTCTTCCATCCCGCACATATGGGACGCGGCAAAGCGGCCCTGATCATAGGCGGCGCCGGCCAGAGATGGCCAGCCAATCAAATCACCGGCAGCATAAATATGGGGCACCGCGGTTTGATAATCTTTATTGACCTGAAGCTGCCCGCGCCCATCGGCTTGCAGCCCAGCATTCTCCAGACCCAGACCTTTGGTATTACCGGCACGGCCATTACACCAAAGCAGTGCTTCGCCGTGGATGCGCTTGCCCGACTTAAGCTCCAGAGTGACACCATTGCCATTGGTGGTAACACGCTCGTACTCTTCATTATGGCGCACCATCACATTGAGGTCACGAAGGTGGTAGCTCAGGGCATCCGAGATTTCATCGTCGAGGAAGTTCATCAACCATTCTCTGGTATTAACCAGATCCACTCTGGTATCTAGCCCTGAAAAGATTGAGGCGTATTCACAACCAATCACACCGGCGCCATAAATAATAATATTGCGCGGGGTGCTGTCCAACGCAAGAATACTATCACTGTCAAAGATGGCCGGATGACTAAAATCTATATCGTCCGGGCGATAGGGACTTGAGCCTGTGGCGAGAAGGAATTTTTTGCCTTTTACCGAGATCACTTTGCCATCGTCACTGGTGACTGCCACTTCATGGGGATTAATAAAGCTGGCATAGCCAATATGGGTCTGCACCCGATTGCGGGCATAGCCTTTGGTGCGACCCTCAACCTGCTTGGTAATCACATTCTCTGCGGCTTTCATCACCTCGGGAAAGGAGAACCATTTGGGCTCACCCACAGCCCGGAACATGGGCATGGTGTTGTACTGCATCATGCGTCGCACTGACTGACGCAATGCCTTGGACGGGATAGTACCCAGATGGGTACAGCTACCCCCGGCCTGATGGCGCGCATCAATAACCGCCACGCGCCAACCCTGTTTAACCGCATTCATGGCCGCGCCCTCACCCGCAGGGCCGCTGCCAATGACCACTAGATCATAGGAAAAATCTGGCATTATTATTGCCGGTCCTTCTTGACTGAGGTGGCATCAGAGGTGATATCAAAACCAAGTTCAGAAGCTGACTGCTCATCACATTTATTGGGGTCGCCGCCACAGATATCACAATTGTAGTTGGCTTCGCCCAGAGCTGCACCAACACCGCCACAGGAACCGGAAATAGGCTTGCCGCCCATCAACACACCAATGGCCATGGCTGCAATTAACAGCCCAAATATCACAATTGCCAACAGCATTTCTGCCATGGGTTTACACCTCGTTATTGATCGTTCAGGTATGGATCAAAGGCTAAACTGCTGACCGCCTTAAACCCGTTTTCACTTTTTACCAGCATATACACTGGCAGATTTAATTGTTCCGCCACAGCCAAGCCCTGTTCTTCCCCCATTACGGACAGCGCAGTTGCCCAGGCATCAGCTTCGGCGCAGGTTGGTGCCAGCACAGTGACTGAGGCCAAACTGTGAGTAATTGGTCGGCCAGTGCGTGGGTCGATGGTATGAGAATAGCGCACCCCATCAACTTCAAAATAGTTGCGGTAGTCACCAGAGGTGGCCATAGCCACATCCCCCAGTTCAATAATGCGCTGCACCTGGGGTATCGCCGAGGGTTGCTCAACCGCAATCCGCCAGGGCTTACCCTGCGAATTTGAGCCCCCAAGGCGCATCTCGCCGCCCACTTCCACCAGATAATCTGGCAATGCCAGCATCTCTAGCAAATCGGCAACCAAATCTACCGCATAGCCTTTGGCAACGGCGGATAAATCCAGACGCACCGGGCTGGTTTTGCTAATCTGGCTTTCAGAGAGTTGCATATACTGGAAGCCAGTGGATGCCAGCGCTTCGACTATCTGATCGTCGGAGGGAACCACATCATCACCGCGCTGTGGACCAAAGCCCCAGAGATCAACCAAGGGGCCAACGGTGGGGTCAAAGGCACCATTACTCTGCTGCCAGACGGTTTCACTAACCCTCAGCACATGAGCAAAATCTGCACTGATCTGCTGGCTGGTATCTATGGGCAATGCATTAAATTTGCTTATTTCCGACTCGGCTTTATAGGTCGACATGGATAAATCAACGACATCTAGCGCTGCATCAATCCGCTCTGCCAGATCCCTTGGAGCGGGCTGATCCGCCACCAAGGTAATATGGTAAGTGGTACCCATTTTGCTACCAGAAATCTTGATGATCTCTGGCCGCGAATCGCAGCCAGTCAGACCCAGCAGGCAAAATAATGCCAGTACATAAAGCAAAAACGAGGCTCTTTGACCAAGCCCCGTTAATGTTAATGCCAAGATACTCTTACCCACCGAAGTCATCGAGGAAGATATTTTCCTGTTCAACACCCAAGTCTTCCAACAGCTTGACCACGGCCGCATTCATCATTGGCGGCCCGCACATATAGAACTCACAGTCCTCTGGGGCCTCGTGATCTTTGAGGTACTGCTCGAAGAGAACATTGTGAATAAACCCGGTCAGGCCATCCCAGTTATCTTCAGGCTGGGGATCTGACAGGGCCAGATGCCAGTCAAAGTTATCATTCTCTGCGGCGAGCATGTCGTACTCGTCATCGTAGAAACACTCACGCAATGAGCGGGCACCGTACCAGAAGCTGATCTTGCGATCTGACTTGATGCGCTTAAGCTGATCGAAAATATGCGAACGCATTGGCGCCATCCCGGCACCACCACCAACAAATACCATCTCGTTATCAGTGTCTTTGGCAAAAAACTCACCGAAGGGACCGTAGACCGGAATCTTATCCCCGGGCTTGAGGCTAAAGACATAGGACGACATCTGACCAGCCGGAATACCGGTTGAGCCTGGAGGCGGTGTGGCGATGCGAATATTGAACTTAACTACACCTTTCTCATCCGGGTAGTTAGCCATGGAATAAGCGCGGATTACCGTCTCATCAACAACCGACTCATGCTGAAAGAAGTCAAAGCGCTCCCAGTCACCGCGGTACTCTTCTTCGATATCAAAATCAGAGTACTTGATATGGTGGGGCGGACATTCCAACTGCACATATCCACCAGCGCGGAAGTTTACATCTTCGCCCTCGGGCAGCTTAAGAGTCAGCTCTTTGATAAAGGTAGCCACATTGGGGTTGGATTCAACTTCACATTCCCAGCGCTTAACACCAAACACTTCTTCAGGCACTTCAACATGCATATCCTGCTTGACCGGAGCCTGACAGGACAGTCGCCAGCCCTCAGCAGCTTCGCGGCGATTAAAATGGCTCTCTTCTGTAGGCAGCATAGAGCCACCACCATCACTGATAATACATTTGCACTGAGCGCAGCTACCGCCGCCGCCACAGGCCGAGGGCAAAAATAGCCCCGCATTGGACAATGTCTGCAACAGCTTGTCGCCCGCAGGTACAGTGATCGTTTTCTCACCATTGATCACAATATTGACATCGCCGGACGATACCAGCTTGCTCCGCGCCGCTAAAATAAAGGCAACCAGGGCCAGTATCACGACGGTAAACATGCCTACGCCAAGAATAATTTCTGTATTCATTTTTTAATGCTTCTCCGTTATTACAGGGTCGTCGTTAAATGCCTATAGATCTATGCCGCCAAAGGACATAAAGCCGAGAGAAATTAGACCTACGGTAATAAATACGATACCCAGGCCCTGTAGGCCTTCTGGAATATCACTATATTTTAATTTTTCACGAATGCCTGCCAATACCGCAATAGCCAGTGCCCAAGACGTTCCAGAGCCAAGGCCATAAACCACGGATTCTGCAAAATTAAAGCCGCGCTCCGCCATTAGCAGAGAGCCACCCAGAATTGCACAGTTCACCGTAATCAATGGCAGGAACACACCGAGCGCGTTGTAAAGAGCTGGCACATATTTATCCAACACCATCTCTAGAATCTGTACCATGGCGGCAATAACGCCGATAAAACACAGATACATCAAAAAGCTCAGGTCCACATCCGGCAGCCCAGCCCAGGCCAGTGCGCCATCGGCCAGCAGGTAGTTCAGCAGCAGGTTATTGACCGGCACAGTAATGGTCTGTACCACAATAACCGCAATACCCAGACCAATAGCAGCATTGATTTTCTTCGACAGAGCCAGAAAGGTACACATGCCCAGAAACATGCTGAGGGCAATATTATCGATAAAGATCGAGCGAACCAAAATACTCAGATAATGTTCCATTAGGCTACCTCGCTCGGACGACTATTGGCAGTAATTTTAAAGTCAGGCTCTTCCACCTGTTTTTTGTCGTAGATACGGATCACCCAGATCAATAAACCAATCAGGAAGAACGCACTGGGTGCCATTAACATCATTCCGTTAGCCACATACCAGCCACCATCGGTAGTCAGGGTAAGCACTTCATAGCCCCATAGCTTGCCCGCACCAAATAGCTCGCGGAAAAACGCCACCACCATCAATATCATGCTGTAACCCAAACCATTGCCTATACCATCATAGAAGCTCGCCATTGGCGGGTTTTTCATGGCGAATGCTTCAGCGCGACCCATCACAATACAGTTGGTGATAATCAGACCCACAAATACCGACAGCTGCTTGCTGATATCGTAAGCAACAGCCTTCAGCACCTGATCCACCACAATTACCAGAGAAGCAATA
This sequence comes from uncultured Cellvibrionales bacterium, assembly GCA_963969005.1. Classification (GTDB taxonomy): domain Bacteria; phylum Pseudomonadota; class Gammaproteobacteria; order Pseudomonadales; family Porticoccaceae; genus HTCC2207. The sequence goes on from CAXAJC010000041.1 coordinate 10,933, forward strand.
ATGGTCATCTGCACGATAATGCGGATGCTGCTGGGGATATGGTTGCGAATGATAGAAACAAACAAGTTGGCAAAGGCGGCCACTGTGGTCAGTGCCAGGCACATTACAAAGGCCACTTTCATGCTTGAGGTTACCGCCAGTGCTGAACAGATTCCCAGAATCTGCAGTGCCACCGGGTTATTGGCAACAATAGGTTCCAATAAGGTGTCTTTAACGTTGGACATTACTTAGACCTCCCCAGATTTTAAAGAATTGATCAGCGGTCTAAAACCCTGATCACCCAGCCAGTAGCGCACCAGATTGTCCACGCCTCTAGTGGTCAATGTGGCGCCAGCCAGACCATCGATCTGTGACTCAGAACCAGCGCGGCTCATATCGGCTTTGCCTTTCAATACGGTAATGGTCAGCTCACCCTGGTTGTAGGCCTGCTTGCCCACCCAGCTAGCTTTCCATCTCGGGTTATCCACTTCACCACCCAGACCCGGGGTCTCGGTATGCTCGTAGAAACCAATACCGGCAACAGTCTCCAGGTCAGCTTCCAGGGCCAGAAATCCGTATAGAGTCGACCAGAGGCCATAGCCCTTGATTGGTAGGATAATCTTCTCAATGCCCTGCTCACCTTCAACCATATATACCGTGGCGTAATTGGCGCGGCGTTTGATCTTGGCCGGATCCTGCTTGGGGTCCAGTGCGATTGATAGCGCTGGGTCTTTAGACGCCTTGCGCTGATCATAGGTTGCCGCATCAACCGCATCGGTGAACTCACCGGTCTGCAGATCCACCACACGGGTGCTGATCTGCTCAAACTGAGTCTCAATAGAAACACCCTCTTGCAGCAGACCTGCAGAGGCGAGAATATTAGTTTTCAGATCGAGCAGCTTGTTCACTTCCTGAGTGGGTCGCAAGATAACCGCGGCACTGGAAACCACCACAGCGCAGACCACACAGAGGGCGAGTGCTACGCCAAATGTTTTAGAAATACTGTCATTACCCACGAGCCAGTCTCCTTTTAATGTTGCCCTGCACAACCCAGTGGTCAAACAGAGGCGCAAATAGATTGGCAAACAGAATCGCCAGCATCATGCCCTCTGGGAATGCGGGGTTAACCACACGAATCAGAATCACCATCACACCGATTAAAATGCCGTACCAGAACTTGCCTGTGTTGGTCATCGCCGCAGACACTGGGTCCGTGGCCATAAAGATGGCACCAAAGGCAAAACCACCAATCACCCAGTGCCAGTAGAATGGCATGGCAAACATGGGGTTGGTTGAATCAATGTTATTAAACAGTATTGACAGAGCCGCAGAGCCGATCAGAACACCAGAGATAATACGCCAGGAGGCAATACGCATCACCAGCAGTAACACCGCGCCCATCAGAATCGCCAGTGTAGAAGTCTCACCTATAGAGCCCTGAATAGTACCGATAAAGGCCTGCATCCAGGTGACGCCCTGCTGCAGGGCAACCATACCATCAGCGGCAGCCACAGACAGCATGGTAGCACCAGTGTAACCGTCCACTGCAGTCCAGACCGCATCGCCAGACATATAGGCCGGATAGGCAAAATACAGGAATGCACGACCGGTCAGTGCCGGGTTAAGGAAGTTTTTGCCGGTACCGCCAAATACTTCTTTACCAATCACAATACCAAAGCTGATACCCACAGCGACCATCCACAGTGGCAGATCCGGAGGACAACACAGAGCAAACAGAATCGAGGTTACAAAGAATCCTTCATTGACTTCATGGCCGCGAACCGAGGCAAACAGAACTTCCCAGAAGCCACCGACGATAAAGGTAGTCATATAAATCGGCAGGAAATAAGCCGCGCCGTGAATCATATTGTCCCACAGGCTAGTGGCATCGTAGCCAGCCAGCAGGCCAATAAAGATGCCCCGTAGTCCCTCCTGGGACACCATACCCATATCCGCCATAATGGTATTGGCTTGGAAACCTATATTCCACATACCGAAGAACATGGTGGGGAACGTTGCCAGCCACACGGTGATCATCACACGCTTAAGATCAATACCATCGCGAACGTGGGAGCTATTCTTGGTAATGTCCGACGGCTTGTAAAGAGCAGTGTCTACCGCTTCGAAAAGTGCATACCACTTTTCCCATTTGCCGCCCTTGTGAAAGTTTGGCTCTAATTTATCAAGAAGATTACGCATAATGGGCTTAACCCTCCTTTTCAATTCTAGTTAAGTTGTCACGCAGAATGCCGCCATACTCATGCTTGCCAACGCAGACATAGGTGTAGAGGCCGACATCTTCTTCGTCCAATTCCAGGCAGCCCAGCTTCTGGGCCATATCCGTATCGCCGACAATCAGCGAGCGCAGCAGCTGTACAGGCAGCAAATCCAGCGCAGTCACATCCTCATAGCCGCCCACTGGAACCATAGCCCGCTCGCTGCCATTGGTGCTGGAGGTCATATTAAATAATTTCTTGCTCAGGGAAGAGGCGAAGATGGGCAGTGCAGAATGCTTGTTAACACCGGCGCGCAAATAGTGCAGAAGTTCACGCTCGCGGCCTTCGCGAATCACCGAGACCTGATTGTGGTAGCGGCCCAAAAAGGCCAAGGCTCCGGCAGCCTTGCGGCCAGCCAGCACAGAACCGGAAATGATACGGTTTTCATCATTGGCCAGTTCACCAATCACTAACTGGTTGAGATTGGCACCGAGCTGGGTGCTAAAGAGTCTTGGCTGGGAGACCTGGGGGCCGCCAAGGGCAACCACGCGGGAGGTATCCAGCTTGCCAGTGGTAAACAGAGCGCCAATGGCAATCACATCCTGATAGCCAATTGACCAGACTGTTTTGTCTGCACTGACCGGATCGACAAAATGGATATGGGTACCGGGCAAACCAGCTGGATGAGGACCGCTGAAACTGATGTCGCGAACGCCATCAATCTCTTCCCCAGAAACTGCCGAGCCTGGTGCGACACAGACATTGACCGGGCCATCAGTCAAACGGGCCAATACTTTAAGACCATTGGCAAAGTCTTCGCTGCGCTGGGCAATAATCACCGCTGGGTCAGCGGCCAGTGGATTAGTATCCATGGCTGTCACAAAGATCGAGGCTGGGGTGGAGTCAATCGCCGGGACCTTTGAATAAGGTCTGGTGCGCAGGGCAACCCATTGTCCGGAGTTAACCAGATTATCGACCACTGCAGCGCGATCTAATGCCTCTAGCTGTGCAGCCTTGTAGGACTCGAACGTCTCAGACTTAGCGCCACTGACATCAATAACCAGAGACTGAAATACTCGTCGCTCTCCGCGGTTAACGGCCACTACCTTGCCTGGCGCTGGTGCGGTAAAAACAACACCGGGATTTTTCTTGTCAGAAAACAGTACCTGACCCCTGGTAACGCGATCACCTTCACGCACCGCCATGGTTGGTTTCATACCTGGATAGTCTGAACCCAGCACCGCAACCTGGCTTATCTTGGGGCCATCGTGAATAACCTGCTCCGGCGCACCGGCAATTGGCAGATCTAATCCGCGACGAACTTTGATCATAGGAAATACCACTAATTTAATTTAAATTCTGGCTGCAAAACCAAACACTGGCGGCCATTCAAATAACCGCGTCTCAAACTTAGAATCAAGCTTGAGAAAGTTGCAAATTTCGTTGTAGTCACGCCCATTAAATAACCCCTGATATCAGGGTCAAAACTGGCCGGTTAGGATTGCGCGGGATTATAAATGTCTATCCGCTGTGAATCCAGCGCTGGAGCACTTTTAACGTCAATCTATGGCTTTTTTTTGGGTTGTAGCAGCAATGACCGGGCTATACTGTCCGGGAGGAGAGAATTACCAGCTATTGCGACATGCACGCAGGGCCAGAAAAACATCTTTGTCACTGGGATTTGAAGGTAGCTGAGGCAGATTTTCAATCACCTCGGCACTGTCAGTGCGAAAAAATGTATTGATCTGCCGCTCCTGGGCCAGATTAGTGATCAGAGCCTGATTAGGATCCTGATTCTCCACCTCAGCTAGCAGCGACCGAGCCGCCTTGTTGCCAGGCTCCCGATCCAGGGTAAAACGCAGATTGTTAACAATATAATCATGTCCCGGATACAGCAGAGTCTCATCAGCCAGTGCCGCCATCTGCTTAAACACAGTATTGGCCAGCACCTCAGGAT
>CAXAJC010000042.1:0-14279 GCA_963969005.1 uncultured Cellvibrionales bacterium
CTGCTGGCCACTGGATCTGCTGGCAACCCAGCCACCCACAGTTGATAACTCCCAGGACTGGGGGAAATGCCCCAGAGTAAAACCTTCAGCTTTGAGTTGAGCTTCGATTTCTGGGCCAGGAGTTCCGGCACCAAATCTGGCTAGCTGACTTTCCCGGTCCAGAGATATCAGTTTATTCATTTTAGCCATGCTGATGGTCAGCACCGGACGCTCGCTGACATTGGGGTTGATATGGCCCACCACAGAGGTACCACCACCATAGGGAATAACATCGATATTATTATCTGCGGCAAACTGCAGTAACTCGCGTACCTGCTCAGATGATTCCGGCAGGGCAACGCCATCGGGGAAGGTGTCCACATCGCCGCTGTGCATGGCCAGCCAATCGGGTAGGCTCTGACCGCGGGCATGACGCACGCGGGCCTCTGCATCCTGACTGATCAGTGGATGTGTCGCCAACCGCGATGCAGGCACTTTGGCCACAACCTCTGCGAGAGTTGCTTCAGGCAGTGAAATAGAGGGGCCAACCAGCGCACCCAGAAGCATTTTCAAGCCACTGTTCAGCTCCATACCCAGATCACTATTTTCATTCCCCCAGCCATTCCAAAGCCGCATATTTTTCACCTGTCTCAATGTTCTAATTATTTGCAGATACAGCTAACAGATCTGCTATCCTGTGCTTAACCTTTGCTTAAAAAGTAGCGCCTAAAATGACAGCATAGCAATATTAACCATATAATAAAGGCACAGAAAAACTAGTCACTGTCGGACCGCGACAATTGAGTCACTATTTCGGCCAGCTACAGGAAAGCCTAGTTAATGATGATAGATAGTACCGATACTAATTTGGCCTCCGTTCCAGCGATTAATCTCTATCTTAAATCGGCACAGGCCTGCGCAATAGACTATTTGCCGTTACTACAACGCGCAGGTATTGATCCCTCGATGCTGGAGGACAATAACCAGCGAATCTCTGTTGCCGCCATGGAGAAGTTGCTATTGCTGCTGATTGAAGCCAGTGGTGATCAATGCTTTGGTCTGCATTCATCACGGTTTATTGAACCCGCATCCTATTCCGTGCTGGGTTATATTTCGATGAATTGCTCGTCCTTGCGGGACATTCAGGCCAAAATTCCAATCTATGAAAAAATTGTCGGTGATATGGGTGTCACCAGTGTTGAGATAGCCAATGGCTTTGCTCTACAGCGCTGGGAGTGCAAATTTACTGACCCCATAGCTGTGCGCAATGAGGTCGAGCATGTACTGGGTTCATGGGTAATCTATGCGCGAAATTTCCTCAATTTCCAGCCCCATGATGGCGTCTGGTTTGAGCACTCGGCACCGCAGGATCCAGCACTATTAGCTAGTTATTTTGAGATATTTGATTGCGACGTGTTATTTGATCAGCCTGCCAGTGGCCTGCGTATCCGCGAGGACACATTGGATCTGCCTCTGCCCCAGGCTAATGAAAAACTGCTGGAAATGCTGCTTGAGCATGCTACTCAGCTATTGGCGGAGATTACCCCCAATCAGCGGGTCACCGATCAGGTCAAGAATTTACTGCGCCTGATGCTCGGGACCCAGACACCCTCCAGTGCCATGATTGCTGAAAAGCTCGGTATCAGCAGTCGCACATTGCAGCGTAAACTGGGAGAGGAGGGCACCCAGTACAAAGATGTGCTCAATGACCTGCGTCTGGAGCTAGCTCTGTACTTCCTGAAAAATACAGATCTCAGCCTTGAGGCCATTGCCTATGAGTTGGGTTACTGCGAAGCGCGTTCGTTCTATCGCAGCTTTAAGCAATGGACTGGGCGCACTGCTGGTTCCTATCGCACTGATGGCGCTACTTAATCAGTCCCTGTGCCTGCGCCCATTGTTTGGACTGCTGCATACCATCCTCAAATGATACCTCTGGCTTCCAACCCAGTACCCGCTCAGCTTTGGCTATGCTGAACCAGCTTTTGGTGCACAGCTGGACTATGGTTGCGGTAGAGGCTTCATTCACACCGCCTGTTATCTGTGCCAGTTTGGTGGCTGCTGAGGCAGCAAACATTGCCAACCCGGTGGACACTTTGAGTGGGCCGCGCTTGTTCATCCATTGGTGATGATGACTAAAAAATTCTGCAGTGGTCATATAACCCTCGCAGGATAGATTAAAAATCTCACCCGCAGCTTCTTTGGTGGACACTGCCAGAGCGATGCCACGAATCAGATCACTGATAAAGATAGGGCGGAAAAAGCCCTCGCCCCTGGCGGGCAACATAAACTGACCTTTGTTGATAGCTTCAATAGGCAGAATCACCCAGGGTCGGCTGCCGGGACCATAGACGTCGCCAGGGCGGATAATAACCAGTTCCATCGGACTTTTTGCTGTGGCGGCTAACACTGCATGCTCAGAGGCTAGTTTAGTCAGCACATAGCTGCCGCCATCTGCATGCACAGGGTGCTCTTCATCAAGCTCACCCTCGGCGCTATTGCCGTAGGCGACAATAGAGGAGATTTGCACAAAGCGGCGCACCTTATGTTTCTCTGCGGCGGCAATCAGATTGCGGGTCGCCAGCACATTGACCCGCCACATATCAGCATCGGCAATGGAGTTGGAAACCAGTGCTGCCGTATGCACCACTACATCGCAGTCCTGCAATAATTCACTAATGGTTTCCGGCTGACCAATGTCACCCTGAAAAATATCGTCGCCATTACCGCTGAGATCCACTCCAACCACCGGGATTCCCTGGGCCTGATAATGGGCCAATAACATATTGCCAATAAATCCATTGGCGCCGGTAATTAATACTTTTTTGGGTTTGCGCTGGGCCATATCAACCTCTTATTTGTGGGTACTGTTGCATATTTTTGCGGTAAAAACTGCCCGCGATTCGGGCCAATGTCATTTTCGATAACAGGCGAGTCATCCAGGCAGTCATGCGATTTGAAAAGCCTGGAATCAAGGTAGGTTTGCCCGCCAGGCAGGCATCAATACCCTGCCTGGCAACGTCCTCGGCAGATTGCATCAGGCCATCAGGGATCATTAATTTGCCTCCTTGATCCGGGTTATCCATCATCTTGGTCGCTGTATAACCGGGGCACAGAGCAGTGACTACAACGCCAGTACCAGCTGCCTGTAGTTCATTGTGAAGCGCCTGGGTAAAGGACAGCACATAGGCTTTGGTGGCGGCATAGACGTTTTGGCTGGGGATAGGTGTCCAGGCGGCTAATGAAGCCAGATTGAGAATATGGCCGCCACCTCTGCCCGCCATATCATTGGCAAACAGATGAGTGAGGGAGGTCAGTGCCAGCATATTCACCGTGATCATATTTTCCTGAGCACCCAGATCCAGTTCGGTAAAAAGACCATTGTGCAGTAACCCGGCATTGTTAATTAACAAATCCACCTGTAGATTTTTCTTTTGTGTCGCCTGAAATAACTTTTGCGCCGCCTGGGGTTTGGACAGGTCGGCGCTGATAACGGTGCATGTAATTCCTTTTGCCGCGGTCAGGTTTTTGCCAATGTCATCAAGCTTGTCTTTGCGTCGTGCGACCAGAATCAGATCATAGCCGCGGTCGGCGAGAATGCGACAAAATTCCAGGCCTATGCCATCGGAAGCGCCGGTTACTAATGCTGTACTCATAATGTTCCCCTGTTTTATTTTTTATAGTCTACAAAAATTGGTGACGACCAGGCCCGCTGGTTGTGGGGCTGCTGGCAGTCGTCATCAATGCTGGTACGGAAGTCGCCGTAACACATATCCGTGGTCTCGGCCTGGCCATTTTTATTAAAGCTGGCCCGCAGATTGCCGCCATTGATGGTGGCGATGGGTTCTTCCAGGGCCCTGACATAGTAGAGTGCATCGCGACCTTCAGCGACAAAGTCCGGGTCTTCAAATTCGACGGTGCAGCCCTCTGGCGAAGGCTCGCAGTCAAACTGTTTCCAGGTATCTTCAATTAATGGTGTTATAGCTTCACCGGCGACAGCCTGGGGTCTAATTTTGATTATCTCTATGCTGGTAATCTCATAGCGCTCTTCAGAGGGGTTGTAGCATTCGCCCTGAGCCATTTTTTGCAGGTGATTTTTTTCCAATGCGGCGACCACATAGTCCGGACAGCCGGGCAGTTGTTTAAATGAGCCCAGTGCTTTGGCGCGAAAGCGCGGTGTAGTATCCATAGCGACCGCACTACCCATGGGAGATGAACCTTCAGCTTGCAGCAGATCAAACCACAGCAGCATTCGGTGGCCGCTGGTGCCGTAAACTTCTCGACGTTTCATAGCGTCCCAGATGGCATCTCGATCGCGCCCGGCAGAATGCACTGCGGCAAGACCGCCAACAGTGAGGAATGAGGTTGTGCGCTCAAATTCTGAGGCGAACAGCTTGGCGGCAACTGGATCGATCTGGTCGGCGCGCAATGATGTAGATGCATATTCGCTGACCACAGCACCAGTGGAGAAAACCGATTCCCAGAAGCTGTCCCGCACGCCGGTAGAGTCTGAGGTGTTTAAACGCTGCTGCTGTTTAAACCCATGTCCGGCACGGGCGGAATGGGTGTCTGTAGAACCAATAAAGCCCCAGCGATTGCGCAGTGGATTATCCTCGTCCGCCAAATTCTGCAGAGCCAAACCATATTGCACAGACTTTTGTGGACGGTAATTAAAGGCGGGCAAAAACATATCCCGTGCCTGACCGGCATCCAGCCATTCTTCCGCCTTGCTGCCGGGCACAGTCATAAAGCCCTGAATGCCGTCTACCTGAACAAAATTGTGCCGCGCCTCTACAGCACGCTGATTGCAGTCTTCTTCAGAATTGTTTTCTGCCAGACAGCGATCGCGGATAATCTCGCCAGCCTGCCAGCAGCTTGGTAGGTAGTTGGGCTGCGGTTCTGGGCATACCCATTCGTCAGCTTCATTGCGCACTCGCACGGCAAAATCCTGAAACTGCTCTGAGTTACCATGGCCAGAGTAAACTTCAATCAAGCGCGTCTTGCTTGGGTCAGTATTGTCGGCAGTTAACTGATGAGCCCAGCTGGAGTTTGGCGGGCTGTAAAACCCCCAACTGGTGCCATGGGGAACCACCATATTATCAAAGCCCCATTCGTCGAGTTTGCCAAATAGCTCGCCAGGAGTGGCGGCAGTTTCATAACATTCCAATGGTAGATCCGGGCTTGCTGTATCCGGGTCACAGGCTGGGATAGCCGCCATTTGCATAACCCAGTCATTGTAGGAGGCATAATAATTTTTGTGGCGGGGATCCAACAGGCCAAGGAGTGCAGACTGCTTTGCTGACCCGGAGCGCGCCGCGACTGTGGCTACACCCACGCCTATCGAAGCGATGGGTCGAGCTGGCAGCAGGTCTGGATTGTCATCTTTAAACAACACATTGTGATGGCCATAATGGGACTCGGCAGTGGCACCCACCTGAGTCCATTCCCAACCCACAAATGCCACCAGATCCGGGTTCTGTGGATCTCCCGCAAGACGGTTACACTGCCGTACCGAGTCGATGCCATCGCGCCATTGGCGAGGGGTAAAGCTCTCGGCGTGATCGGTCAAAAAGTAAAAATCCAGCTGGGAAATAAAGCGCGCATAGTCACAGGCATAGGCGGGAGGATAGGCTCCAGACGCGCCGTGCATCATGGGCAGGCTATACATAAAGGCGTCAGCGGAATTGGTAGTGTGCACATGGGTATCACCAAACAATATCTGCTTGTCTGCGGGCTGAGCAGAATTATTATTCACAGCTCGCTGTTCGATAACAGACTCCGGCAGTCTCCCCTCGGTAACCTGGCCAAAGTCCAGGGGCGTCTCAGACCAGGCCTTTTCATCATCGACAAAATAGCCGGGAAGAAGCCGGTAAGTGAAATCTGGTGCCGAGCCGGAGAAGAAAACTGCGCCCAGTAATACCAGCGCCAGTACTGCGATCATTGTCCGTTGCAACATTGTGATGCCCTCATTTTTTATTTTCTTGTTAGATTACTCTGTGCCCATTATTTACGCCATATAGCTGCGCGCAATAAACCAGTACAGCCCCAGACCACAGAGCAGTGCCGAGCTAATATCCCGCGCGGACTCTGGTATGGAAACTACAGTTTTTAATGTCTTAAATACTATGTAAACAGCGGCCAAAATCATTAACTGGCCAAGCTCTACGCCTATATTAAAGCCCAGTAATGCTGGCCATAGTTGATCATTGGGCAGCCCAATTTCTTGCAGTATGGCAGCGAAACCAAAGCCGTGAATCAGTCCAAAGGCCAGACTCAGTGCCGGCCTTGTGGCAATGCTGCCGGCCTGGCTGCGGATGCCGGGCAGGTAACTCAATGTGAAAATCAAAAGGCCCAGCAAACTGAGTATGGGTAGTGCGGGCGCAGTTGCTTGATTCAGTGATAACAGAATCATTATGCCAATCAAGGCTGCCGCACCAAGGGTAATCTGCCTATAGCTGCCGGTGCTGGCTGCGATATTTTCGGCAGCCACCAGTGCAATGGTAAAACCGATAAGTGCTTCAACCACCATAATATCCAGATTTATCCAGCCCAGAACCGTCAGGCACAGAGTGATACTGTGGCCGATGGTGAAACCTGACACCATCAACACCAGGCTTCGCATAGGCTGCAGCAGTAACATCATTGCCAGCAGAAAGGCAATATGGTCGATACCGGTAAAAATATGTTCCAGCCCCAGCGCTGTGTACTGGGTAAAGGCCCGTTCGAGACTATCTGACCAGTGGCCCCGGGCCATGGCAATCTCATGCTGTTGGCGGTTCTCTGTAAACAGATATTCCTGCGCCGATTCTCCGGCAGCAGCGATACGAGCATAGTGAACATGGGTTGAGGCCACTGGGAAAAAGCTTCTAATCTGAATTATTGGCGGTTTTTCTGCAAGGGACCCGGGGCAGTTAAAGCTGGCACCGAGACGAAGATAACCGGGTTTGGCGCTCAGGGGGACAATTCCAGTGCCAGTGCCAGTGCTGAGTGCGCATTGGGTATCTCCCTGGGTGACTGACAGGGTTGCAGACAAATGCTCAGCCAGCACTGTTTCAAGGGAGCTGCGGCGATTATCTAAAAGCCTAGTTGCTTCCCGGGCTTTAACGGTAAATAGCATCTGCAACTGATTGTTATCAATCGTCCATTGGGAGAATGACTGACTGCGATTGTGAGCGTCTGCTGGCAGGCCTACAAACAGCAGCAGTAGGATGCTGAGGAAAGAGGCTCTCATTGCTGACCTCCAACCTGTATATCTGCGCTGCTGCGCAGCTCAATAAGATAGTCTTGCAGGCCATTGTCAGAATCTTGCTTTACTGCCGCTCGAGCCTGTATATCAAGACCGGCCAGTACTGACTGCAAGACTGCGCTGCGGACTTTTCTGTCAGCGCGCAGAAGGTCTTGTGCAATACCGTACTGCACCAGAAGCTCCTCCTGAATCAATCGTTCGAGAACCAAAATGCGGTCTTCTGCAGTTAATGGACTGCGTTTGCCGCTGGCCATTAAACCGAGTGCGCGCTGGTAGTCCAGCTGACGGATTTCAGTGTGATTAACACGGGCGGCGCTGTCCGTGGGCAAAGATCTACTGTCCTGCCACCAACCATTGGCCTCTAATCCACCCAGCGCAATACCTGTTGCTGCTGCCAGTGCCAGCAATTTTAGGCTAAGTTGATCAGAGCGTTTCATTATTGTGCGCCCTCAGTTGCAACTGAGCTATTAATGAGAGGGCTGCTCATGACCGGGCTATTATGGACCGGCTGATGGGTTGTGATATCAGCCTGTTGCCAAAGCTGGTTAAGGCGGTTGCTGAGCGCAATATCGCGCCCGCGACGCTGGTACTCGGCTTTGATACTTTGGCGAATCGCTTGATAGCTGGGTGTGTGGGCTTTCTGAATAGCGGTTACCTGTACATAATATAAGCCGTCGGCTTTCTGTAGGGGCAGGCTAATCTGATCCTGATCCAGCTTTTCGATGTGGCTGACAAGACTTGCACCCAGATAGCGGTGCAGCGCAGGTATGGATAAAAGGTTTGGCGGCAGCACAGGATCCAGTTGCAGACTTTGACTGATATGATTCAGATTTTTACCCTCGGCGAGCATTATTTGCGCTTGCTGGATACTGCTTTTACTAGTTAGGCGCAAAGCGTTAACGGCTATTTTTTTCGGCTGGTCAAATATAGAGCCATAGGTTTGATAGAACTCGCGCAGCTGGGTATCTGTCACTGGCTGTTGCAAAAAATTATTGGTGATCTGATTAATAGCAGCTGCGGCCATCACTTTGCGCAGCCCGGGATCTGTTGTGGTCAAGCTCAGGGCCTTAGCTCGTGCCAGCAAGAGTTCCTGGTCGATTAGAAGCTGTACTGCAGTGGATCGCTGGTCTGCACTGAGTTTGTTGTAGGGCAGGGCCCATAGCTCCAAAGCCAAGCTGTCAGCATCTTTAATGCTGATTGGCTGCTGGTTGACTAATGCGACGATAGAGCTGTCGCCACTGCTGGTTGATAGCTGTTGTGACAATGTGGCCCCCAATAGTGCTAACAGCAATCCGGCGCAGGCTATTAGCCCGCGGATGGCGATATTGGTTCGCGCTGTGCTGTTGCTTGCATTCATGCAGATGCTTCTCGGAGCCGGTTTATATGGCCTGAGTTTTGTTGGCCATACCTTTTATTTCGCTCATTGATGATAACCCAGTGTCACCTGTTGTCACTGTCGAAAGCAGTCATGGCTGTTACAAAAGCGGACAGGCAATTAATTAAAGGCATAAAAAAAGGACGGGGGATACCCGTCCTTTTAGATCTAACTAAGCTTTAGAAGCTGTAGCTGAATCGTGCGCCGTAAATTTCTCCGGCAGCCATGTAGCGGAAGTGTGAACCAGCTGATAATGGCACATCTGCTGCACCGTTGGCAGTGATCTCGTTGGTAATGTTACGACCAAAGAACATCAGATCCCAATCATCGCCTCGGACACCCAAACGCAGATTGACTTTTTCGAATCCTTCTTGTTCATCTATCGGATCCAAGTCACCAGTCATCAGGAAGCTGTCGGTGAAGTTAACATCTATGCCTGCATACCAGGAATTTCCGTTTGCCATGGGCACTACATAGTTAGCAGTCAAAGAACCAGAGTAGTCAGATCCCAGTGGTCCGCCAGAAACATCCTGAGCAGATCCAGATGGAGTACCGTCACCCAAGAACTTCTGCTGACATCCCATTGCACTGGTAGCTGGAGAAGAAGGTGACAAAGCTCCACCAGGTGCGTCGTTATTCAACTGCAGCAGCGCAGCAGCCTGAACCGCTGTACAACCTGCAGCATCAAACTCGCCATATTCACCGTCAAGGAAGGCAACGCTTGCACTTAGGAACAGTCTGTCAGTTGCCTGCCAGGCCATGTCCATCTCAAGCCCTTGAATCTCTGAGGTTGCAGCATTCGCGACCACAAAGCCCAGTCCAACGAAGGTAGAAACCTGCTGGTCTTCATACTCACTGTTGAAGTAGGCCCAGTTAAAGTTCATGGCACCGTCCATCAGTACATGCTTACCACCGATTTCCCAAGACTTGGCAGTCTCATCGTCATACTCAAATCCAACGCCAGGTACCGTAGGTGAAGGAGTGCCATTTGCGTTGATAACAGGGTTTTGATCATCTACTGAGTTAAATCCTCCACTCTTAAAGCCCTCAGAATAGCTGATGTAGTACTTGCTGGTATCTGACCGCTCCCACTGCAGATTAACCGCAGGGACGAGCTGATTGGTAGAGCGATCTTCAGCGAAGTCGTGAGCCCATACATCAAATGAAGCTGATTGCAGTGCTGCAAGGAATGGATCAGCATTGGGCGTAGCCAGTCCAGTATGCGCAGAAGCTAGGTCTGCTTTGGCAATGGCTTTTTTCTCTTCTTCGGTATATCGAACACCGGCGGTCAGCGTTAGGTCGTCTCTGAGTTGGTAGGTACCTTGGAAGAATGCTGCAGTGGTATCAGTTTCCTGATTGTAGTAGCTAACACGGCCTGCCTGGTTCCACATTGCCACGCCGTCAACACCCCACATTGCATCGAGGGTTGCAACACCTGTAGGGCTTGTCATCCAAGCGCCGATAGTTGCTGCATCAGTAATACCCTGTGCACCGAGGACAGCTCCTGCGATCTGAGCTTTGGAGAAGGCTAGGAACGAAGGTGTGCCTGCTGCCATCATTTCAGCCGGCGTAGTAGTGGCTGTCAACGTACCAGCAGCGGCCAATGCACCTTGGCCAGTGACTAATTGCACCGTGCCAGGATTTCCCAGGGTGCCATCTACGGTAACAACACGATCAATCTCTTGCTCGGCTTCAGACCAATATACACCACCGACCCATGAGAAACGCTGGTCAGTTGGAGATGCGATACGGAATTCTTGACTGGTCTGCTCATAGCTGGAGATGTCGCTACGGCCAATAAACTGAACTGGCATCCAGTCGGCGTCCATTCCATCCTGGTAGTCATAGGTGTTGCGACCTGTCACAGAAGTGAATGTAAACCCACTGTCTGTTTCCATTTCAATTACCAGCGCAGTGTCTTCGGCCGAAGTATCAGTACCCTCGGGGCGCTCGCCGCCGTTTGCGCAGACGGACGATGACATGCCAACACTCTCTTCGAGAGCACAGCCACCAATAGACACGGCATCTCTGAAAGTGGTAGTCCCATCATTTGCAGCAACCTCAGCCGCATAGTTTGGATAAGCCAAACCCATAACACCGTACATCAGTGAGTTTGACGCAGGGATAGGCGCTATTGGGCTGAATGAGTGAATTACGCCAGGGCCGCCCACGCGTTCAAACTCGCTTTCAGAATGAGTAAACTTGACCGATGTGCTGTCAGTTGGCTCCCACATAGTCGTGAATCGCCAAATTTCCTCATCAGTTGTTGGCATGCCGGGCTGCGCGCCTGGGAATGAGTTATCAATATAACCGTCGTCTTTTTGATCTCTAAAGGCGAAGCGGAATGCCAGGCTGTCTGAGGGAGAATAGTTAAGGTGGCCTTCAACCATTTCACCGTTATCAGTTTCAGCGGTCAGTGCGATCTTGCCAGAAATTCCCTCTTCGCCAATAGTAGGCTCGGCAGTTGTTACGTTAATTGCACCTGCCAATGTGTTTTTACCAAACAGAATGCCCTGGGGGCCACGCAGTACTTCTAGCTGCTGCAGGTCAAACAGACCGGTTCTGATCTGACGGCTTTTGCCGTAGTGGATGCCGTCTACATAAACACCAACTGACTGCTCGAATGACTGGTTGGCACCAACGCTGATACCACGCATCGTGATAATTGTATTCACAGCATTTTCTGCGATTGAGAGGTTAGGTACAAACCCATTAAGCTCGCTAAAGCTAGTGATGCCGGCGTCGTCCATCTTGTCACCGCTAAGGGCAGTCATGGATATAGGCACGTCCTGAAGGCTTTCAGCACGTTTCTGTGCTGTTACGATAATTTCTTCCAGTTGAGCACCATATGCGCCACTTGACGCGGCAGCAACTGCCAACGCCAGACTGGATAAAGTGCGGATTGATTTCTTGTTCATATACTTCCCCTCGGTTTTTAGTATTTGGCAGCTTTGCGCTGACTCTTAATGTGTCGGCACATATGCGCCAAGCTTTTTATTTTTATATAAGTGATGGCTCAATAGATTACTTCAGCTTCTCACTTTCACAGCGGTGGACTCTCTTAACACCGCTGTGCACAAGAGATTAGCACAAAAAAATCTGTAATGCATGCCCTGTCAAACTCGGCCATATCTGTAGCTAAATCGGACAGTTCGAAGCGTTTTTGTGCTTTGTCACATGAACCATTGGGTTTGCAAACAACGAGATAGCCCAACGATTACTATTAAGACGGGCGAGTGAGAAGATTCCTCCTAGTCAAATTACGATACTGTTTAAAATCGAGATGCTCAATCAGCATTGGACTGACGCAAAATTTCAGTTAGCCTCTCCAGACAGCCTTCCATGCTGGTGCGAATAAAGGTTTCGATTTCAATCGGTGCCACTGTCGTTTCCCATAGCAGTCGGCAGCCATCGGCATTGGCAATGATCTCAATGCTGGCATGATGGGATTCCAGTGGTGCCGGGGTTTCAAAACAGGAATACTCCATGGTTTTGCTATCTTCATCTCGGCTGAGAATACGTTCTTTGATATCTCCGGCACCGGGCAAGTGCAGGGATCTGACTTCGCCATCAAAGGTGCAGCTTGTTACGCCAGGTACCCAGTCTATTCGGTCAGGAGTGCCGAGGATGGCCCATAGCTGGTCAGCTGAGGCATTAAACTGATGGTCGACTTTGACTGACATAGGGTATCTCCATTTGTCGGTTATGATGTTGCAGGTTGAGAACTGATGGTACATCAGGATGGAGGGCTAATGTTAGAGATGTTTGTGGGCTAATAAAAAGGCTACTTCTTGCGGGGCGACTGTTCTATTTTGGTCATGTATTTAAACTTTGTATCTGAGTTTTTTATCTGAGCTTTGTTTGTGTAAATTTCTATGTGGTGTTTGTGATTAACGCAAGTTAATAAAGTAGATCAGCGATGGCACATACACAGTCATTGCGATTACCAAGGGTGCATATAATTCAACTAATCTGAAGTTCGGCGCAGACATCCCTCTTTTAGTTGATATTCCAGCTTAAATTCAATGACAGGCCTATCAGTTGAGCAAAAGTTTTTCCATTTTAATGGTTCGGAGCAATACCAATAGCTTGTTGTTAAAGGGTTTAGTCATAGCCTATTAGCTTAAACCTATGGCTCATTATCAGTTAGTCCTAAAAAAGACCAGTAGCCATTATCCACTGCACTGGATAATCTTGACACCTTCGTTAGCATGTTATCTATTTCTATAGGCAATAAAATTTTCTCAAGTTCAGCCTTTATCTCCAGATGTACTGTTTGCGGAGGCAAATTGTCCTTAAAAATAGCGCCATCACGAAAGGCCATAATTGTTAAGGTGCGCTTAATATCATTGATGTCTTGTTTGGGCATTGAAGATTTTCGAAGAAAGTGCAATGCTGTGCCATAAACCTCTGCTTTATACTTTGGATAGGTATTTGAGTAGGCATAGGCTTCATTCAACAGATCAATTCTTTCCGGCACGCTAAGTGATTTACGGCTTTGTATTACCATTTTGGCAATGGGATGCCCTTTAGTGGCTGCTAATTGCAACATTTGAAGGACAAAATCTAGGTCGGCGAGCTTTTCGTAGCCAACGTAATTTTGCACCTCTCTACAAACCGCGACTCTGTGCAAGACTGATCGAACATGCAGGTCAATATCAATGTTGTTGGGGGGAAAATTTCCCTTAAGTGCCCAACGATTAAGATCTTCTTGAGTTTCGATAATTGGTAATGCTGAGCAATCCATTCTAATAAGGTGAAGAGCGTACTGACTCTCAACCGAAGTCTCAGCGTTCGATTCATGATATTTGTATTCCTCTAATAGCTGAGTGGCTTCTTGTTGTAATGCCATAAACATAGCGTTGGCCGAACCATAATCAATGTCTTGATGGCCCTCCCCAGACTTTGCCACTGCATGTTGTTTGACATCCTGCGTAGAAGTATTTCCCAGTTGCTCTTCTTTGATTATCGAGTGAGGTATCTCGGATTTTACCTGACTGACATTTTCTATTAGCACACTGAAACAGAGCGGAATAACTACAGATGCAGCAACGCCAATAACTATCGGTTTAATTGCCATATTCATCGTCCTCGATATTTGGGGTGTATGCTAGGGCTGGAGTGCATACTTGTCTTGTATTGGCTTCTGATTCTATCTGGGTCGACACAAATAGTAGTTTGTTTTTGCTCCCAATGTGTTTCTGTAATCCGAGGAGAGAAGTAGGGAAGTCTAGACCATTGATAATGGCCTATACCATTCTGTCATCGGATAACGATATCCTCATCTAGAGAGCTGAAAGATCCGTTTTCGTAAAGATTCTTGACATATAACCCTCTGCTAATTGCTGATGCTACACCGTGATCGGAGTGGGCATTCGTATTACAGACGTTATAAAACTCATAACCATCGGGGACCAAATCGTCCATGAACTCCTTCAAAAAATGTCGACCGAAGATTCCCGTCAAGTTCCAGTGTGCTGTATCCATAGCCTGATTATTAAAACTCATATCTGACAGCCAATTGTCTAAATGCCAAGAATCGAAGTTATGGCCGATAACTGTAAATTCTAAATCAATCTCATTATCGTAGTTAATAATACTGAGGTTATACCCATTTGGCGCTGTTGTTGATGAAAACGAAAAGAAGATAGCAAATAATCCACTGACTAGGCCGATTGAATA
>CAXAJC010000043.1:0-13808 GCA_963969005.1 uncultured Cellvibrionales bacterium
CCCGCTGTCGGCACCACTACTCCCGCTGTCGGCACCTTTATCCCCGCTGTCGGCACCACTACTCCCGCTATCAGCACCTTGACTTCCACCGGGAGAGGGCATGCCGCCAGAGGGGCCGCCAGAGCTGGGCGGGCTCGATGGGCTGGATGAGCCAGATGGAGGTGAGTAGGAGGGCATCTGACAGGCGCCTAGCACCAGACTGAGAGCAGTAGCACTGGCCAGTCTAAGTACTGGGCCTAAAGAAGTTGATTTAATATGGTCGGGCATAAAATTCTCGCTAACTTTTGGGCGCTGGCACAGCATAAAGGGATTTGTAAGGTGCTGCTTCGGCGACACCATTTTGCAACTTTGGCCTAAATCTCATGTTGCTGACATTTCGACGCAGAGCCTTTATCTGAGCTTTGGATATGTCTGTATCTTCATCGACCTCTACACCTTGGGGGACACCGTAGGCGGATACAGTCATTCGGACTTCCATCTGTTCTGGCGCTGGGTCATTGGTACTGCCTTTATCCATAGAGAAATTGATTATTCTTGGTTGATCAAATAATTCAGCTCTGATCTGCTCAGGCTGCTCTGCTGTTTCTAATACATCATAGGCCAGTTGGTAGGCCTGTGCCGCGGAGAAGCGCTGGCCAAAGACCAGATACCAGTCTCCCAGTTCGGCCACCGCTTTTGCCTGATCCTCGGGGCTGCTATTTTCCTGCTGGGCAGTGGCTGCTACGACTTTCTCCAGGGCCAGTTTGCCCCGTTGGAAGTGCATGCGTGAGGTGCTTGCCTCGCTGCGTGCGGTGCTGCCGCCGGTTGAGAATGTAACTCCTGACTCTGAGGGCTCACCGTGCTGTTTGATATGGTTGGCGATAAAATACTGCAGGTAACCAATGCGGCGGAAACGCTCTGGCGCCTCCGGGTCATCCAGTGGTAGTTCCTTTTCCAGAATACTGAACATTCTGGTGGCGATGCGCTCGGAAATAATCAGATTGGCGTAACCGCCCTGGGGGGTGCGCTCGTCATAGCTGTCCAGATACCAGTCCAGCATCTGATCCAGTACTGGCAGCATCCGTACATCATTGGCGCCATAAGCTTGCTGATTGATGCTGTAGAGGTTTTCCAGCGCTTCCTGGGACTCATCCCAGTTGCCCAGAAAGCTTTCGGCATCTGCAATAGAAAGCAGATAGGGGCCTTGAGACAGGCTGTTGAGGCCATAGTTGATACGCTGGATTTGCATGCCGCGCTGGAATGCCTGGCGGGCTTTTTCGTACTCTTGCCTAGAGTAAAGTGACTTTCCGAGGCCTAAATAGAGGTCAGACAGCTCGGTGGAGTAGGCGCTGTACTCTGCTTCTATATTATCGATGGCGTTCATATAATCGCTGACAGGGTCGGAAGCAGGTTGCTGTTCTTCGATGGTTTGACTCTGGACAGTGGCTGCGGACAACAGCATTATTGAAAATAGGCTGATGGCAACCAGACTGTATTTATAGGCTGAAAACATTTTGTCCATAATTTCTTTGATGGGCATAACCAGCTCCTAGATTTACTCTGATTTCAGAGTAGTCAGTTATAAGCCGGTTCCGTGGCCAGAACATTGAATCCTATATTTTGTTTTTATCTGCGACCATTGAGTTGTTTGACTACAAAATTGCCTGATTAACTCATTAATTTATGATTTTTAATTTAATTGTGGCCTTAGTTTACACTTTTGGCTGTTAGAATCGCCTTCGTTTTTTTGTTTAATGGACACAATAATATGAATAAACCATTACAGGGATTGCGAGTTATTGAACTCGGGCAGTTATTGGCTGGGCCGTTTGCCGGTTGCATGCTGGGTTACTTTGGCGCTGAGGTGATCAAGGTGGAACCTCCAGGGGGGGATCCGATTCGCAACTGGCGGCAGGTGAAAGATGGCACTTCGCTGTGGTGGCGCAGTCTGGGCCGCAACAAAAAATGTATCTCACTGGACCTGAAGACAGAAAAGGGTCGCGATCTGGTGCGCGAGTTACTGCAAAGCGCTGATATTGTGGTGGAAAACTTTCGCCCTGGTGTGCTCGAGGACTGGGGTTTGGATCCTGAAAGCCTGCGTAAGGACAACCCCAACCTTATCTATGCGCGTATTTCTGGCTATGGCCAGACTGGTCCTTATTCAAAAAAACCTGGCTTTGCCTCTGCCTGTGAGGCAATTAGCGGCTTCCGCTACGTCAATGGCTACCCTGGCGAGGCCCCGGTGCGACCCAATCTCAGTATTGGTGATACGGTGTCTGGCTTGCATGCAGTAATTGGTATATTGATGGCCCTGCGCTCCAGAGATGAGGCGGTTAAAGACAATAAAGAGGGCGGGCAGGTTGTGGATGTAGCTCTGTATGAGTCCATGTTTAATCTGCTCGAGGCAGTGGTACCTGAATATGACGGGGCTGGCGTGATTCGCGAACCATCCGGAACTACGGTGACTGGAATTGTGCCGACCAATACCTACAAATGTGCGGATGATAAATTTCTGGTGATCGGTGGCAATGGTGACTCGATCTTTGCCCGCCTTATGGTGGCGGTGGGGCGAGAGGATATGTCCACTGACAGAAAATATACCAGCAATGCTGACCGAGTAATTCATGAAGCGGATATTGATCTGGTACTGGCCAACTGGTGTGCAGCCCACAGTTTGGCTGATGCTATGGCTATTCTCGATAAACATCGGGTGCCTTCTGGGCCGGTCTACAATGTTGCGGATATGATGGAAGATGCGCATTTCAAATACCGGGAATTATTTGAAGCAGTTGAAATTAATGGTGAATCCCTCAAAATTCCAGCCCTGTTACCCAAGCTCGACGGGACTCCCGGCGGCACAGAATGGCCTGGCCCTGCAGTGGGATCCCACACTGATGAAGTGCTGCAGAGCTTGGGTTTGGATGCGGACCATATTGCTGAGTTAAAGAGCTCAGGCATTGTGGCCGATGCGTAAAACTGACTAACTGAGAGATAACTATGACCATTACCTCATTCCAGCCACCGCAACGTGTATTGATGGGCCCTGGCCCTTCTGATGTAAGTGAGCGAGTACTTCAGGCTATGGCCAGACCGACTGTGGGGCATTTGGATCCCAGCTTTATAGGCATGATGGATGAGGTAAAAGCGCTGCTGCAATATGTTTTCCAGACCAAAAATGAGCTGACCTTTGCAGTGTCTGCTCCCGGCTCTGCCGGTATGGAATGCTGTTTCGCTAATCTGGTGGAATGTGGTGATAAGGTCATTGTCTGCCAGAACGGCGTTTTTGGTGGGCGCATGAAGGAAAATGTGGAGCGCTGCGGCGCTACCGCCATTATGGTCGAGGACAGCTGGGGTTCTGCGGTTGATCCGCAGAAACTTGAGGACGCTCTTAAAGCCCACCCAGATGCTGGGCTGGTGGCCTTTGTCCATGCAGAGACGTCCACTGGTGCCCAGTCTGACGCCAAAACACTGGTTGAGCTGGCGCACAAATACAACTGCCTTACTATTGTCGATGCAGTGACCAGTCTTGCCGGTACGCCGCTAAAAGTGGATGAATGGGATATTGATGCTATCTATTCCGGCTCGCAGAAATGCCTGTCGGCGCCTCCGGGGCTTTCACCGGTCAGTTTTAATGAGCGCGCCGCTGAAAAAATCCGCAATCGCAAAAGTCGGGTGCAGAGTTGGTTTCTGGATCTCAATCTGGTGATGGGCTACTGGGGCGGTGAGGGCAAACGGGCCTATCATCACACGGCGCCGGTCAATTGTTTGTATGGCCTCCATGAGTCACTGGTTATGGTTCAGGAGGAGGGTTTGGAGAATTCCTGGGCACGCCATGAGCACAATCATATGGCTCTGCGTGAGGGGTTGGAGCAGATGGGTATTAGCTTTTTGGTGCCCGAGCAGGATCGTCTGCCCCAGTTAAATACTGTCTATATTCCAGACGGTGCCGACGACGCTGGAGTACGCACCCGCCTGTTAAACGAGTTTGATCTGGAGATTGGTGCTGGACTGGGTGCTCTGGCGGGCAAGGTGTGGCGCATTGGTTTAATGGGTCATGCCAGCAAACAGAAAAATGTCGATTTCTGCCTTAATTCCCTAAAGGCCGTGCTCTAGCTTTCAGCTGGTGGCATTAAATCCAATAGAGCCAACACTGTGGCATGGACGCCGGTGATCACAGCTGGCGCCGGTTCTATCTTAAACAGCGGGCTATGATGCGAGGCAATAACTGGGCCAGTGCCTCGTGCTGCTGCTTCAATATCTGCCAAGCTGGTTCCGCCCACGGCGAAATAGACGCTGGGTATAGGCGGATCTGTGGTAAAAAACGGGAAATCTTCCGCGCCCATGCCCTGAGAACCAATAGATAATACCCTTTGCTGGCCGAGTTTGTTCTGCCACAGGGCCCTGAGCCGTTTGACCATTGGCCCGTTGTTCACTGTGGGTGGTGTTGATTCCTGGCTGTAGATAACCTCTGGCAGTTTATCTTCCGGCAGACCTGCGGCGCGCCCGAGATTTTCTGCGATACGTTGTATACCGGTAAGCAACAGCTCCCGGGTTTCCAGGTTAGTATTGCGCACAGTTAGCTGCAGCACGGCTTTATCAGAAATTATATTGTGCTTGCTGCCACTGTGAAATGAACCCACGGTGATCACTCCTGGCTGTCGCGGCGCCAGTTCCCGGGACACCAATGTCTGAAGTGCCAGCACGATCTGGCTGCCAAGTACGATAGGATCTTTGCCCGCATGTGGCGAGGCTCCATGGGTACCGACCCCATGGATAACAATATCCAGACTGTCGGAGCCCGCCATGGGGCTACCTTCCTGCACATTGATTAAACCAGAGGGCATAGAGGCTGCAACATGGAATGCCAGAGCATAGTCCGGTTGCCCAAAACGCTGCCACAGATTATCTTCCATCATTAATCTGGCGCCCATAATGCGTTCTTCTGCAGGCTGACCAATCAGCATTAATGTGCCAGACCAGCTATCTCGCCGCTCGGCCATCTGTTTGGCAATACCTATCAGGCTGGTGATATGAACATCATGGCCGCAGGCATGCATAACTGGCGCTACTTTGCCGCTTATGGGGTCTTTTTGCGTCACTGTGGAGGCATAGGCCAGCCCGGATTTTTCTTTTAGTGGCAGGCCATCCATGTCCCCGCGCATCATGACCAGCGGCCCGCTCCCATTTTTAAGCAAGGCGACTACGCCGGTGCCACCCACGCCTTCGGTCACCTTAAAGCCAGAGCTGCCCAGTGCATTGGCCAGTTTCTTTGCGGTTCTGTACTCCGCGGTACTCAATTCTGGATTGGCGTGGAAATCAATAAACATATCCCCCAGCCGATCCTGGTAGTCCTGCTGAATGGATTGCAGCAAACTGTCTGCGCTGGCCTGGGTTGATATTGCTGTGAGCAGAATGATAGTGCCGATTATTGAGCTGTGCTTTGTCATTACTATTCTCTCGCTATGTGCCTGTTACACTTTATGACTGTTAATAAGTGGCTATAAATTCACTGATTACATTGCCTACCTGCTGCAGGCTCTCGGCGCTGCATTTGTCGATGCTGTCTGCAGTGCTGTGCCAGTAATCCGGAAAAGGATACTGAATCAGATCGACCACATTTATACCTGCATCCAAAAATGGTACATGGTCATCGTTGATGAAGCTACCTGTGCGATCCATAAAACCCCTGGCCCTCTGCTGCCGAGCAATCTTCCACAGTCTGTCCATTAGCTCAGGGGCACGGGTTTGGGAATGTAACTCCCGAGGAATTCGCAGGTTTTTGTCGCAGACCATATCGACAATAATACCGGCGCTGGGTCTGTAGTCTGGATTGCGGATAATAAACTGGCTGGCACCGATGGAGTAGGGCCGCTTGCCTATATCGCCCATATCCTCCAGGTCAAAAAACACCAGATCGACAGTCACTGGTGGTGACTGTACCGCCAGGATTCTGGCCATTTCCAGCAGCACCGCAACACCTGAGGCTCCGTCGTTAGCGCCCATTACCGGATGATTGCGCAGCTTTGGATCCGCATCACGATCCGCCTGCGGACGGCTGTCCCAGTGGGCACCGAGCATAATTCGCCGCTGGTCTTTTTTATTATCTGTGCTTTTGCCATTTATGCTGGCCCAGAGATTGGTGCCCTGCAGGCCGTAGGCTTGGAATGTTTGGCTGCTGATACTGTGGCTCAGGGGCTGCAGCACCTTTTGGATATAGTTGAGGGTATGCTGCCTGGCTTTAATATTTGCCGGTTCCCTGGACCCATGGACCAACTGCTGGGCAATATGCTCCATGGCGCGCTGGCCATCAAACTGCTGCTGTTGCACCTCAGGCGTAGATGCCAGAGCTGTGATCCAGAGGCAAGCGGTGATAACAAGTAGTAAAAGTCTCGCCATTGCCTGTCCCAATTATCAAGCTGTGGTAGCTGGTTGCTCTAAGTTTTGTTCTAGTTTAGTCAGGGCAATCTGCGAATAGCCATAAATAATGGCAATAATCGGGCACAGGATATTAAAGAAGGCAAATGGTGCATAGAGGAAGGTACTGACCCCTAATGTGGCGGACATATAGGCACCGCAGGTATTCCAGGGTACCAGTGCCGAGGTCAAGGTGCCTGAGTCTTCAATGGTTCGGGCCAGATTGATGGTGCTGAGATTGCGCTCTTCATAGGATTTATTAAACATCTGTCCGGGAATCACCACCGCCAGATACTGGTCGGCAGCAAGAATATTGGTGCCTATACAGCTGCCCACAGTGGCAGAAATAAGTCCGCCTGCAGATTTCACTCGGCTGAGGGAGGCCTCTAACAGACGTTCAAGCAGGCCGGTTCTGGCCATGGCCCCACCAAAGGCCATGGCATTGATCACCAGTCCGACAGTGGTTAGCATACTCCTCATACCACCTTTGGATAACAGGGTGTCTAGGGCCTCATTGTCTGTGACAGAGTTGTAGCCGAGAAACATGGAGGTAAAAAGACCTTTAAAGATTGCAGCGCCTGCAACCAGGCTGGTATCTCCAGCCAGAGCAATTACCACATCCCACTGAAAGATTACGGCAAACAGACAGCCCACCAGCGTGCCGCAGATCAATGTTGACAGGGCCGGTAGTTTTCGCACTGCCATGGTTAGCAATAGTATGAGTGGCACTAGCATAAGAGGGTTAATGGTAAATGTGTCTTGCATGGCTGCCTGCAAGACTTCGATATCGTCGATCACCACATTGGAACTGCTGCCAATGCCAAACATAAAGAACATAACCAGAGTAATCACAAAAGCCGGGATGGTAGTCCACAGCATGTGTTGAATATGGTCAAACAGGTTGTTGTTGGTGACCGCGGCGGCAAGGTTGGTCGTTTCGGATAATGGTGACAGTTTGTCGCCAAAATAGGCGCCAGAAATAATCGCACCGGCACTGACAGCCAGGGATAGATCAAGGGCAGCGGCAATACCCATCAGGCCAATACCCAGGGTGCCTGCGACGGTCCAGGAGCTGCCAATACTAAACCCTAGCAGGGCACAGACCAGACAGGCGGTAAGGTAGAAATAGTCCGGCGACATAAGTTCAACGCCGTAGTAAATCATGCTCGGCACTGTGCCGGAGAGTATCCAGCTGCCAATCAATGAACCCACCATTAGCAGGATCAGAATCGACTGCAAGGACACACTGATGGTATCAATCATGCCCCGTTCGATCTCGGCCCAGCTAATGCCATTTTTGATACCGATCAAGGCGGCAACTGCCGCGGCCATAATCAGGGCGACCTGGTTGGGGCCAAAGGAATCCAGGCCAAACGCATAGACGGCAGCGGCCAACATGGCGATCAAAACAATAACGGGAATAAGAGCGTCGAGCAGACTGGGTTTGGTGACTGTATTACTCACTGAAGTACTCATAGATGGTATCGATTCTTAATAGATTAATTATTTTTGTGGGCAACAAGGTACCAGCCTCTGGGTTATCTATCTACCTTTCTGGACAGAACAATATGGCTCAGGGTCTTTTCTACCCCATCAAGGGTGGCGATGCCGTCAATGATACTGTCCAGAGCCTCTGTAGTAGCCTCTGTGACCTTGGCTATAAGGTCATACTGGCCACTTATGGTACAGAGCATATCCAGCTCCGGATGTTTCTGTATCTGGCGAACAATATCTGCGGTCTTTTTGGGTATTACCGAAATCATAATGTAGGCACTGACCTGCTGCTGTTGATAATGGGGGTTAATCTTGATGGTATAACCCTGAATCACACCTTTGCGCTCAAGGCGATCCATGGTTTGTTGCACTGTCGCGCGACTGAGTCCCAGTTCATTGGCCAGATCGGAGATAGTGCGCCTGCTGTTTTCCTGTAGTAGCCGAAGAAGCTCTGATTCATTTTTCATATCAATATGTCGCTTTATATTGCAAAGTGATAGGTAATATTAAACAAATTACAAGGTTTGGCAATACAAAGTGTCAGCTTAGGCATCTAAAATTTCTTCATTGAAAATTCTTATAACAGGTGTCATATGACTCAGACTACTGCGATTAAGCAGGCTAATAACAACCAAACTAATAGCAACAAAAACTTGGCTCGGCAGCAGGTCGAAAATGATGTCCGTGAACAGATTGCTTTCAGCACTGAACATACAGACAACTACCACCGCCCTGTGCTGGTAGTATCAAAACAGCGGTTGCGCGCCAATATCCGCCGTTTTATGTCGGCTATGCCCAGGGTTCGCCCCCATTTTGCGGTTAAGGCCAACCCTGATGCAGACATTTTGCAGACTTTTAAGCAGGAGGGTACTTGCTTTGAAATAGCTTCTATCGCCGAGTTGGATGCTATGCGAGAGCTGGGTGTGGATATGGAGACGGTTTTTTACTCCAATCCGATTAAATCTCCCTCTGCCATCAAACATGCGGCGAATCATGGACTGCTCTGGTACTGCGTAGATACGCCGGAAGAAGTTGAAAAAATTGCCATGATTAAGCCTGATGCCAAGCTGTATCTGCGCATTACTGTCAGCAATGAGGGTTCAAGCTGGCCTCTGGCTGGCAAGTTTGGTGCCGGGCCAGCTGCTGTTTACGCAATTATCGAGGCGACCAAAGAACATAATATGCAGCTCTGTGGGGTGACTTTTCATGTGGGTTCCCAGTGCAGCAATATTAATAATTGGGTGGCGGGCATTCGCGCGTCAAAACAGCTTTTTGCACAGCTCAGCAGCCACGGTTTTACGCCGGAGTTACTCAATATTGGCGGTGGTTACCCGCTGCAATTTACCGGCGATGAGCCCAGTATTGAGCAGATTGGCGAGGCCATTAATCGCGAGCTGGAATCAATTCCTGAGTCTATTCAGGTAATGGCAGAGCCGGGCCGCTATCTGGTGGGTTCCGCTGGCTGTCTGGTGTCTCAGGTGGTGGGTATTGCTACCCGCGACGAAGCGCGCTGGATCTATCTGGACACAGGCATCTATGGTGGATTGATGGAACTGACCATGGATTTTCCCCTGAGCCTGGTCAGTGAGCGCACTGGTGAGCCCGGGCTCTGGACTATGGCCGGGCCAACCTGTGATTCCATTGATGTTATGGGTCGTCACTCGCTGCCAGTTAACAGCGTCACCGGGGACTTTATTTATATGCCCAATCTGGGTGCCTACTGCACCACCTGTGCCTGTGATTTTAATGGTTTCCCCACAC
This sequence comes from uncultured Cellvibrionales bacterium, assembly GCA_963969005.1. Lineage (GTDB taxonomy): Bacteria > Pseudomonadota > Gammaproteobacteria > Pseudomonadales > Porticoccaceae > HTCC2207. The sequence continues at coordinate 9,649 of CAXAJC010000043.1, forward strand.
CAGTGATGCGCATGGTGGAGTAGCCCTGAGCTAGATAATGGAACAGCCCTGAGCTAGATAATGGAACAGCCCTGGGCCAGATAATGGAACAGCCCTGAGCCAGATAACGGAAAGACCTTGACCTAGATAATAGATCTGCCTCGCAACTCGGCGATATCCATCGCCGAGTACTCAAGATAATTACTCAGGATTGATTCAGTGCTGCTACCCAATTCAGGTGGCGGTACGGAATAATTGATTTGCGAGCGGCTGTAATTGATGGGGTTAGCAGGCAAGGTTAATTCGCCGCTGCGGCGTTCTTCGATACTGACCAGCATATTGCGGGCCAGCAACTGAGGGTCTTCAAACAGCTGTTCAAGATTGTTGATAGGGCCGCAGGGAATTTGCTGCTGCTCAAATGCCGCCAGCCAATCTTTGCTACTGCGTTTTTCTAACAGTTGACTGATCTGGCTGCACAGCCGTTGGCGATTTTCTACCCTTGCCGAATTGCTCTGGTAGCGCTGATCCTCGAGCCAGTCTGGTTTGCCTAATAGCTGACACAGGCGTTCAAATTGCCCTTGGTTGCCCACCGCCAAAATAATATGACCATCGGCCGTGGCAAAGGCCTGATAGGGGACTATATTAGGATGTGTATTACCCAGACGCTGGGGAATTTCTCCACCGATAAGATAGTTGCTGGCTTGATTGGCCAGTGCAGCCACCTGAACATCCAGCAGTGCCAGATCAATATACTGCCCAAGGCTGGATTGGTTGCGCTCTAGCAGAGCACCCTGGATAGCATTGGCGGCGTAGAGCCCGGTTAATAAATCAGTGACTGCTACACCTACTTTTACTGGGCTTCCCCCCTGACTGTCCGGTTCACCGGTTAGGCTCATCAGTCCAGCCATACCCTGAATTAAAAAATCATATCCCGGCCGCTCGGCATAGGGCCCGGTCTGGCCAAAGCCGGTGATTGAACAGTACACCAGCTGGGGGTTTAGTTGCTGCAGGCTGGGGTAATCGAGGCCATATTTTGCCAGCCCGCCCACTTTGTAGTTTTCGATTAAGACATCGCACTGGCTGGCCAGCTGGCGAATAATCTCCTGCCCTTCAGGTTGGGTAATATCGACAGTAACAGACTGTTTGCCGCGATTAGCGCAAAAGAAATAGGCTGCGTCACCAGTGTTATTACCGTCTTTGTCCCTTAGATAGGGAGGTCCCCACTGTCTGGTGTCATCACCAGCTCCGGGGCGCTCAATCTTGATCACGTCGGCACCCAGGTCGGCGAGCATCTGACCAGCCCAGGGGCCAGCCAGAATTCGGCTCATATCCAGTACTTTATAACCAGCTAATGGCCCGGACATTTGATCTAACCGAAAGCGGGAATACCGGTTTGTGCACGCCCGAGAATCAGGGCATGGACATCGGCGGTCCCCTCATAGGTATTAACCACCTCGAGATTAAGCATATGACGCATCACCGGATATTCGTCAGAGATTCCATTGCCACCGTGCATATCTCTGGCCATTCGGGCGATATCCAGCGCTTTGCTGCAGTTATTGCGCTTTATCAGACTGATTAGCTCTGGCGCCAGTTGGCCCTGATCTTTAAGGCGACCGGCACGCAGAGAACCCTGCAACCCGAGACTGATCTCGGTTTGCATATTGGCCAGCTTCATCTGGATAAGCTGGGTGGCGGCCAGTGGCCGGTTAAATTGAGTGCGGTCCAAACAGTATTGGCGAGCGGCGTGCCAGCAGTCTTCGGCGGCACCCATAGCTCCCCAGCTAATGCCATAGCGAGCTGAGTTAAGGCAGCCAAATGGTCCTTTGAGGCCCTGTACATTGGGCATTAGCTGATCTTCCGGTACAAATACTTCGTCCATTACAATTTCGCCGGTAACAGAGGCGCGAAGTGCCAGCTTGCCCTCAATTTTGGGGGCAGACAGACCTTTCATGCCTTTATCCAGAATAAAGCCACGAATAATTCCATCATCGGTTTTAGCCCAGACCACAAAAACGTCCGCAATCGGTGAGTTGCTGATCCACATTTTGCTGCCGGATAACAGATAGCCACCATCCACAGTTTTGGCGCGGGTTTTCATGCCGCCGGGATCTGAGCCAGCATCTGGCTCGGTCAGACCAAAACAGCCAACCCATTCGCCAGCGGCTAGTTTGGGCAGATATTTCTCACGCTGCTGCTCGGTGCCATAGGTGTAGATAGGGTACATTACCAGGCTGGACTGCACGCTCATCATTGAGCGATAACCAGAGTCGACACGCTCTACCTCTCTGGCCACCAGGCCATAACAGACATAGTTGACCCCAGGGCAGCCATAACCATCAATAGTGGAACCCAGCAGACCCAGTTCGCCCATCTCATTAAAGATCGCTCGATCTGTGGCTTCATTTCTAAAGGCATCAAGCACTCTGGGTGCCAGTCTTTCCTGAGCATAGTTAGCAGCGGTATCTCGCACCTGCCGCTCTTCATCACTAAGTTGGTCGTCCAGATTAAAGGGGTCCTGCCAATTAAATGTTGCCCAATCACCGGCCATATTAAGAACCCTTTACTTGATAATGGTGCGCGGTGGAGTCCAGCGCACTGGTGGCACGTTCTATTAGTAGATCAATTTCTGCATGGCTGCTAACAAAGGGTGGTGAAATAATCATTGAGTCGCCCACCGCACGCATCACCAAATTATTGCTGATGCAGAATTCACGGCAGATGCCACCGGCTTTTTGCTCTGGTTCCAATCGCTCTTTAGTCTCTTTATTGCGCACCAGCTCTATGGAGCCGAGCATACCAATGCCGCGAACATGCCCCACAATTGGATGTTCTGCCAGTGCCTGCCACTTGCTCTGCAGATAGGGGGCCATATCATTGGCAACATGGTCGACCATGTTTTCGCTCTCGATAATATCCAGTGTCGCCAGGGCCGCAGAGCAGGCTATGGGATGGCCGGAATAGGTGAAACCATGGCCAAATTCACCACCAGAGCCGGTGACCACGCTGGCTACCTTATCGCTGACCATTACCCCGCCCAGAGGCTGGAAGCCATTGGTCACGGCTTTGGCAAAGGTTATCAGGTCTGGTTCTGTGCCAAAGGTCTGGCAGCCGAACAGTTTGCCGGTGCGGCCAAACCCACAGATGACCTCGTCGCTGATAAACAGAATATCGCGCTCTTTAAGAATACGGCTAACCTCTGGCCAGTAGCTGTCTGGGGGCACAATAACGCCACCGGCACCCTGAATGGGCTCGGCAATAAAGGCCGCCACATTTTCGGCGCCCAGCTTATCAATGCGCTTTTCCAGCTCCCGAGCTGCCTGCAGACCAAATTCCTCAGCACTGAGTTCACCGCCATTGCAGTACCAGTTGGGATCGGCAATATGCTGAATATAGGGCAGGGTTTCAAATTGATTGTGCACAAACTCAAAGCCACCCAGGCTTGCCGAGGCAATGGTGCTGCCATGGTAGGCATTGGTACGGGACAGAATAATGCGTTTGTTGGGCTGATCTTTCAGATCCCAGTAGCGGCGCACCAGACGGATATTGGTATCATTGGCCTCGGAGCCGGAGCCGGTGAAAAATACATGGGTAAATTGATCCGGGGTCATCTGTACCAGACGATCGGCAAGCTCTACCGCTGGTGCATTACTGCACTGGAAAAAATTATTGTAGTAGGGCAGTTCCTGAAACTGCTTGCTTACCGCTTCAGCAATTTTTGGCTGACTGTAACCCAGGCTGCAGCACCAGAGGCCAGACATGGCATCTAGTAGCTGATTGCCATCTGTGTCATAAATATAAATATGCTCGGCGCGATTGATTACTCGACCGGGCTTGCTGGCGTAGGCATTAAAATCCGTGAACGGGTGCAGGTGCCGTTGGCTATCAAGCTGTTGCCACTGTTCTGTTGTTCTGTTGTCCATTTTGAGTCCTGGCGGTTGGAAAATTTGGGGGCAGCTGTTCTTTGATGCCACCCAAACAGGGTATATTTTTTAATGCTGCTATTGGCGATTATCTCAACATATAAAAACCACAGAGTCATGTACCCAAATGGGTTGTGCAATATCTGGGGAGCAAATTAAAAAATGGTTGTAAAAAGAAGTAGGTAATTGTTTTTAGTAGGGATAGAATCTGGTAGTACCGGAGCTGCTGCACCTCAGAAATTGCAGCCATAAATTAGG
>CAXAJC010000044.1:0-13472 GCA_963969005.1 uncultured Cellvibrionales bacterium
GATAAAGAACCATCAGCCATTTGTCTACCAAGTTGTTACCAGCGCCCCGCTACTGCACCCGCAGGAATTTATCGCCGCGGGAAATCCCGGAGACACCGGATCGAACCACTTCCATAATACCTATCTCGCGTACTGCCTCGATAAAGGCATCCAGCTTCTCACTGTCACCAGCCAGCTGCACCGTGTAAGTATTGGGAGTCACATCCACAATGGTACCGCGGAAAATCTCGACACAACTTTTTACTTCAGCGCGAATATCGTTATTCGACGCCTTCAGTTTAACCAGCATCAACTCTCGCTCAATATGAGAGCCAACCGTCAGATCCACCACCTTGATGGTGTCGATCAGTTTGTGCAGTTGCTTAACAATCTGCTCCGCCATATGGTCGTCACCCTGAGTAGTCAGGGTTAAGCGAGACAAAGTGTCATCGTCAGTAGGCGCAACTGTCAGGGTGTCAATATTATAACCACGCTGGGAAAACAGCCCGACAACCCGCGAGAGCGCACCGGATTCATTTTCCAGCAGTATAGAAATTATACGTTTCATTAGGCTCTCTCCGTCTTGTTCAGCCACAGATCGCGCATTGACCCACCAGGTACTTGCATAGGATAAACATGCTCAGAGCGGTCCACGCAGATATCCATAAACACAGTGCGATCTTTCATCGCAAAACATTCACGCATCTTCTCTTCCAGTTCATCCAAATGAGTAATTTTCATACCCACATGACCATAGGCCTCAGCCAACTTAACAAAGTCCGGCAGGGAATCCTCATACACAGATTCCGAGTAGCGGCTGCTGTAATTCATATCCTGCCACTGGCGAACCATACCCAGCGCCGCGTTATTAAGATTAATAATCTTTACCGGCAGATTGTGCTGAGTGCAGGTAGACAGCTCCTGAATACACATCTGGATACTACCCTCACCAGTCACACAGGCTACGTCTGTATCGGGGAATGCTCGCTTGCAACCCATAGCCGCAGGCAGGCCAAAGCCCATAGTGCCCAGACCACCGGAGTTGATCCACATGCGCGGCTTATCAAATAAATAATACTGGGCAGCAAACATCTGGTGCTGACCAACATCCGAGGTGATAATTGCCTCACCCTCAGTGATCTTGTAAAGCATCTTGATCACGTCCTGAGGCTTGATGCAGGTGCCGGAGCTAGGCTCATAACGGGACTCAGTATAGATACCCTTATCCGCACGCCATTGATCAATCTGCTGCCACCAGTCCGCCAGCGCCTCTGCATCCGGCTCCATAGCCAGCTGGTCAGCAATGCTCAGCATCTCAGTCAGAACCGAGGTACAGGTCCCAACAATAGGAATATGGGCTTCAATATTTTTCGACACAGTTGTAGGGTCAACATCAATATGAATAACCGTGGCATGGGGACAGAACTTTTCCAGATCATTGGTCACCCGGTCATCAAAGCGAGCTCCCACAGCAAAAATAACATCCGCATGGTGCATGGCCGTATTAGCCTCGTACGTCCCGTGCATGCCCAGCATACCCAGATACTGTCGGTCAGTGCCCGGGTAACCACCCAGACCCATCAGCGTATTGGTCACCGGAAAATTAAGCTTTCTGGCCAGAGCAATCAAATGCTCCGCCGCATTGTCGATAACAATGCCGCCACCGGTATAGATAACTGGACGCTTGGCCGCCAGCAGGGTTTTAACCGCTCGCTTGATCTGTCCGCGATGGCCCTTATCCGTTGGCTGGTAAGAGCGCATTTTGGTTTCAGTGGGCCATTCATAGGCTACCTTATGACTGGGGTCAGTAACATCTTTGGGTATATCCACAACCACAGGGCCCGGTCGACCAGTAGCCGCAATATAATAAGCCTTGGCGATAGTCTCAGCGATATCTTCAGTGCGAGTGACCAGAAAGCTATGCTTAACAATAGGTCGTGAAACACCGACCATATCGGTTTCCTGGAAGGCATCCTGACCGATCTTGGACAGAGGCACCTGACCGGAGATAACCACCATAGGAATAGAATCCATGTAGGCGGTGGCAATACCAGTAATGGCATTGGTCGCGCCCGGACCAGAGGTCACCAGAGCAGTGCCTACTTCACCAGTGGCACGGGAGAATCCATCAGCAGCATGCACGGCAGCCTGCTCGTGACGAACCAGAATATGAAAGACGTCATCCTGTCGATACAGGGCGTCATAGATATGCAGGGCAGCGCCGCCGGGATAACCCCAAACGTCCTTAACGCCTGCGTCTTTTAAAGCGCGGATTAAAATATCACCGCCAGATAAGAGTTCCAAAATATGTCCTCACCTAAATTTACCCATCGTGACTATCGTAACGACAGAAGAACCGTTCGCAGAGGCGGAAGACACTGAAACATCAAAAGGGACGCCACAGATTGCGGCTATTTCAGTCACACCGGTAAGTGCTTACGACTGTCGTTGGCGACTTGTTATACTTTGGATAAAAGTAGCGCCATCTCAATTGATGACCAGCGGCACGGGTTACGCCAATCTGGTACTAGGACTAAAAATCCCGTCAATACGACGAAGATTGCGCGCAATTTAACAGTTTTTGCGCATTAGTCAACTATTCAATTGCAGTCCCTTGCACCAGCAGGCCTGCAAAACCGGTGCTCGTAGATATCTGCCCGACGAAGAAAAGATCGCATAACGCCACAAGATAAGACAATATATCCTCATTAATTGCCGCTAATAATAAAAACAACCACCGGGAGTTACCACCGTGAACCCAGCCAAACAATATCTGCCAGCACTGCTGCTAATCAGCGCCGTCAGCCTGATAATCGGCTGCACAGAATCGTCTAAAGCACCAGACACTTCAGCGTCCACACAAGTGACTCTGATAAATAATATTCAGGGCTACAGCTTTGACAATAATCGTCAGCTTTTTGAATTCGATTCCATGGCCATAGCCGCAGGCAAAGTACTGGAAACAGGCACGTCAATCGGCGCTAACTATCCAGAGGCCAATATTATCGATGGTCAGGGCAAAACATTAATCCCGGGCATTATTGATGCCCATGGCCATGTTTCTAGCCTAGGCTACACCCTTCAGCGCATTGATGTTCGCGAAGCAGGCTCTGCAGCAGAGGCCGCTGCAGCTGTGGGAAACTATGCCGCTAACAATCCGTACCTCAACTGGGTACGCGGTCGGGGCTGGAACCAGGTACTCTGGCCTGATAAACGGTTCCCAACCGCAGCCCAGCTCGACAGTGAAATTAGCGATCGTCCAGTATGGCTCGAGCGCATCGACGGCCATGCTGGCTGGGGCAACAGCAAAGCCCTTGAACTGGCAGGCATTACCAGAGATACAATGTCCCCAGCAGGCGGCGAAATAGTCAAAGATGGCAACGGTCAACCCACAGGCGTACTGATCGACAATGCCATGAATCTGGTATCCGCAGTAATTCCAGCACCTAATCAGTCCGAAATTGCCGCAGCGTTGGATGCTGTCAGCAGCCATCTTCTCAGCCTAGGTATCACCTCGACCCACGATGCAGGTACCACAGCCGCAGAGCATCAGCTCTATCGCCAGCTGGCCGACAGTGGCGAAATGCCCGTGCGGGTTTATGGCATGATCTCTTCAACGGAACCCAGCCTAGAAAAGATATTGGGCGCTGGGCACAGCGAAGACGAGTATCAGCTATACAGCGCACGCAGCATTAAAATTTACACCGATGGCGCTCTGGGCAGCCGCGGCGCAGCCATGCTTGAGCCCTACAGCGACCGCCCCGGCCATAGTGGACTGCTGTTGACCAGTGCCGCCCAGTTACGCAAGCTGTTTAAACTGGCCACAGAAGCAGACTTTCAAGTGGCCATCCATGCCATCGGTGACAAAGGCAATCGCATAGCACTGGATGAAATTGAACATGCATATGCCACAGTAGGTGGTCGCCACCTGCGCCATCGAATTGAGCATTCCCAGGTGGTCACTATTGCTGATATCCCCAGATTTAAAAGCCTGGATGTAATTCCCTCCATGCAACCCGTCCATGCCACCAGTGATATGAACATGGCAGAAAACAGAATTGGCAGGGCGCGACTTAAGGGCGCCTATGCCTGGCGCACCTTCCTCGACCAGGGCAGTATAGTAGTCTCAGGTTCCGATTATCCGGTAGAGCTGGCCAACCCCTTTGACGGAATTCATGCCGCGGTGACCCGTCAGAACAAAGCCAACCAGCCAGAGGGTGGCTGGCTGCCTGAGGAGGCCATGACTATTGAAGAAGCAATGCGCTCATTCTCCATTGACGCCGCCTGGGGGGCTCATCAGGAAGAAAGCCTCGGTGGTCTGACTCAGGGCAAATGGGCTGACTTTATTGTGATAGATCAGGATATTTACAGCATACCGGCTGAGGATATTTGGAAGACCCAGGTACTGGAAACCTGGCTGGCTGGGGAACAGGTTTACGCCAAAGGCCCGTAATCAAACAGCCAACTGTACCGGAATAGTATTGGCGGTGCGCTCAACTGAATTGTCCTGATTGAGATAGACCAGTCTGGGTTTATGGGTTGCAGCTTCGGCATCTAATAGCCCGGCATAGGTGGCGATAATAATGCGGTCGCCAACCTCACATTTGCGCGCCGCAGCACCATTCATAGAAATGATCCCAGAGCCTGCTTCGGCTGCAATAATATAGGTGGTTAAGCGCTCACCATTACTGACATTATAGATATCGATCTGCTCAAACTCGCGCATACCAGCCAGCTCTAGCAGGTCAGCATCAATAGCGCAGGAGCCGTCATACCATAGCTCCGCCTGAGTGATACAAGCCATGTGCAGTTTGGCTTTAAGAAAATTTGATTGCATAGAAAACTCCTTTTCAACTAATATCTATTTAAAGCATGCTCCCGACTGGAGTTGGAGCACCTAGTCCAAAACCACCGGCAGATTGTCAATAAGTCGAGCGGCTTCAGTAAACATAGCACCCAGAACAGTAATTTCAAGATCGTCATTGGCGGCTGGATCCAATGTCTTGCTGTTGCTAATGGTGACATAATCAATGCTAAAGCCAGCCTCAATAATTTTCTGCTTGGCCGAGGCTTCAAGCTGATTAAAGTCCCTATTACCCGCCCTTATCTGCTCAGCAATCCATTCCAGGCTCTGCTTCAGCACAGTAACGCGCGGGCGCTCATCATCAGTGATATAACTATTGCGCGAACTCATGGCCAAGCCATCGAACTCACGGTGAATCGGGGCAGAGGTAATCTGCACCGGCATGCACAGATCCTCGGCCATGCGGCGGATCACCGCCAGTTGCTGATAATCCTTGATACCAAATATGGCTTCGTCCGGCTGCACAATATTAAACAGCTTGCTGACCACAGTGGTCACACCCTCAAAATGCCCTGGGCGGCTGGCACCACACAAAACATCTGTCATGGTCGGGCAAATTACCCGGCTCTGGGTATCCAGGCCATTGGGGTACATCTCAATATCATCCGGATGAAACAGATAGTCACAGCCCGCTTCGCGAAGCTTGTCGCAATCGGACTCATAGGTGCGTGGATACTTGTCCCAGTCTTCATTCAAACCAAACTGCAGCGCATTGACAAAAATCGAACAGACCACAATATCGTTGGTTTCCCTGGCCTGACTAATCAGCGCCAAATGACCGTCGTGAAGATTGCCCATGGTCGGCACAAAGCCGATGCGCAAACCCTGACGCCGATCTTTATTCAGAACATCTCGAAGTCCACTGACGGTGTGAAAAACCTTCATTAACGAAACCTTAAAGTAGTTAATGTACAGACTGGCTAGCTTGTATAGTCGCTGTCTCTAATTGTCGGCAAAATGATCACCAGCCAGATTCTCAAAGCGCGTGTACTTGCCCATAAACATCAGGCGGCAGGTACCAATGGGGCCATTTCTCTGCTTGCCAATAATAATCTCGGCAGTGCCCTTGTCCGGGCTGTCCTCGTTGTACACCTCATCCCGGTAGATAAAGGCAATCACATCCGCATCCTGCTCAATGGCTCCAGATTCACGCAGGTCAGCATTTACCGGACGCTTATTTGGCCGCTGCTCAACATTACGACTTAGCTGAGACAGGGCAACCATCGGGCATTCATATTCTCTGGCCAGGCCTTTTAGCTCGCGGGAAATCTGCGAGATCTCCTGCACACGACCCTCGGCACTGTTAGTACCGCTCATCAACTGCAGGTAATCCACCATAATCATCCCCGGTTGCGCCGCCTTATACAGCGCCTCTGTATCTGCCGGTGTATTGGCCCCATGCTCCTGATGCCATTGGGCGCGCAGCTGCTCTACCCGCTCGCGGGTAAACTGCTTGATGCGGTTACGCATCTCCAAAGGGGTAATGCCCGCAGAATCGTCAATAAACAGAGGCCGGTCTTTAAGGCGCTGCGCCGCACTGCTAAGGCGAGGCCAATCATCTTCAAGCAGATTGCCAGAGCGCATTCTGGTGGCGTCAATTTTACCAATCGATGACAGCATACGAGTCACCAGGCTGTTGGCCGGCATCTCCAGGCTAAATACCAGCACCGGACGATCCTGGTTCAATGTGGCATGCTCCACCATATTCATGGCAAATGAAGTCTTACCCATAGAGGGTCGACCGGCAATAATAATCAGATCCGACTTCTGCCAGCCGCTGGTCATCTGATCCAAGTCAGTAAACCCGGTACTCAAGCCAGTGATATCCGCATCATTTTTAAATAGCGCATCAAGGTGCTCAACCGCTTCTCTGATCAGTGAGTTAACCTCTTTAAAACCGCCTTTTTTCGGACGATTTTCAATAATCTCCTGCAGCCGCTGCTCCGCTTCCTCAAGCAGCTTGGCACTGTCCCAACCCAAAGGATTGTAGCCTTTGCGCACAATATCACTGGACGCACTGATCAGTTGGCGAACAATAGAGCGCTCCAACACAATCTGGGTATAGGCCTTAACATTGGCCGAGCTTGGAGTATTGTGGGCCAGGTCGACCAGATACTCCGCACCCCCAACAGCATTCAGCTCATTGGAGTTCTGCAGAGACTCAGTCAGGGTAATAGGATCAAAGGGCTGGCCATCGCCAGCCAGCCGGGACATAGCCGTAAAGATCAGCTGGTGATCATTACTGTAAAAATCGGTGTCGCTAAGAATTTCGGCAATCGAATCAAAGGCATCATTTTTAAGCATCAGCCCGCCGAGTACCGCCTGCTCTGCCTCAATAGAATGAGGCAGCGGCTGACTGATGGTAGGTTCTGCAAAAAGCGCTTCGTTCATGCCAGTATATCGACCTGTTGTTAGGTATAGAAATGACTGAAATAGCCGTCGCTTAAAACAAAACGACACTGCATCTTATTAAGAAGCAGTGCCGTTATGCAAATACTTTGCGGTATTCAAGCTAAACAGCGTTTAGCCAGCAAAATTACTCTGCTTCAATTACCACGGTGACAGATTGAGTCACATCAGAATGCAGCTGAACTTCAATAGCAAACTCACCAACATTGCGCAGCGCGCCCTCAGGCAAGTTAACTTCACTCTTAGTGATCTCGCCGCCAGCAGCATTGATTGCAGCTTCCAGTTCGCGGGTACCCACAGAACCGAACAGCTTGCCTTCATCACCGGCGATGGCACTGATAGTCACAGTACCAATTTCCGCCAGCTTGGCAGCACGACCAGTGGCTTCCGCCAGCTTGGCATCGGCAGCAGCTTCTAAATCAGCACGACGCAGTTCGAAATCAGCGATATTAGCTTCAGTGGCAAATACAGCCTTGCCCTGAGGGATTAGGTAGTTGCGGCCAAAACCGGCTTTAACATTAGCAGTGTCACCAATGCCACCCAATTTGCCTACTTTCTCCAGAAGAATAACTTCCATCTCAATAACCTCTTATTAACCATCTCTGCCTATTGATCGCGGTTTTTATTTGCCGTCAATCTTAAGCGTAAATTCAAAATGCTGTCAGCGATACCCAATCCAACTAACAAGCCACCTATTACCGGGCCGGAAACCACCAGCCCAACATACATAAATACTAACCACTGCCTGCCCTGAGATAATGCCTTGACCCCAAAGTGCACCAGGGACAGACCAGATATCAACAGCGGTAGAGCCATCAGCTCAGCCCAAAACCTAAAGTCACCGGGCAGATACAGCAACAGCGTAAATGCCAACAATGAAAGCCCGGCAACCCTGATATCAAGCCTCAGGTTGTGGAACTCCTCGCCAAACCCGCCTGGGTTGTAAAGCATTGCCTGCCACCAACGGGACAACAGCAAACTTACAATGGCACTGATCGATAACATCAGCGCCACCAGACCCAGTACCAACGGCCGGGTCGGAACCACGGATTCCTGACCTACAGTCTGCTGTCCATCCTGCGAAGCTGCAATCTCAGCAAAAATATCACTGACCTTGGCTATCAACAGATCGACCTCAGCACTCAGCAGCAGACCAAAACCCAGTGTCACTGCAATAGCCACCAATATAGTAGCCAACATTGTCGCCTGCCATGAACTGGTGACTCTCAACACATTGGCCGAGACCACCATCAGCAGCAGGGACACCACAGAAACCAAGGTGAGCAAACCGCTGCCCTGACCAAAGTAGTAACTCACAATAGACGGCAGAGCCGCCCAAAGCAAAATTATCAGTCCTTCGGTACTGCCTTTGCGCAGTGTTACCAACCCTATAGTGGCCGGACTGACAAAGGGGAAAAAAGTCCCCAATAAAGCTACACCGCAGGCCTGTGCACGCCCGCGCATAATAAACTCAGCCAGGGCACGCAATGGTATTCCTAATTACTTATGGCTATCTGTGTAAGGCAACAGCGCAATATAACGAGCACGCTTGATGGCTTCAGACAGCTCGCGCTGGTAGCGCGCCTTGGTACCAGTGATACGGCTGGGAACGATCTTGCCACTCTCAGACACATAACCTTTCAAGGTATCTAAATCTTTATAATCGATTTCAGTGGCGCCTTCGGCGGTGAAACGACAAAATTTTCTACGACGTACAAATCTAGCCATGATTATTCTCCTTTATCCGCTTCAGCAGTTTCTTCTGCTGGTGCTTCAGCAGCAGCCTCTTCGACTGCGGGTGCTTCTTCAGCTGCAGGGGCCTCTTCAGCTGCGGGCGCCTGAGCGGCCTCAGCAGCAGCTTTAGCTTCGTCAGCCTTGGCTTTAGCGGCGTTGCGACGTTCGCGGGCTTCTTTGTCCGCTTTCTCGGCATTTTCCTGCTTCATAATCGGTGATTCAGCAGTAACAGCCTCATCGCGACGGATAACCATGCTGCGCAAAACAGCATCGTTGTAACGGAAAGTGGAGTTCAACTCATCGAGAACTTCCTGACCGCATTCGATATTCATCAGGACGTAATGAGCTTTATGAATTTTGTTGATAGGGTAAGCCAGTTGACGGCGGCCCCAGTCTTCCAATCTGTGAACAGTACCGTTACCAGCTGCAACAGATGCAGAGTAACGTTCAACCATACCGGCAACCTGTTCACTCTGGTCTGGATGGACCAGGAACACTATTTCGTAGTGACGCATTGTATCTCCTCATGGATTTAAAAGTCTCCCTATCGGCCAATTAGCCATCCAGGTGAGACAAGGAGTGTCCGGACAACATTAAACCTTAAAAAAGTCGTTCGGACGCTTTGTGGCGCGCGATTATAGAGAGTTGAGGCCAGGGTTGCAATAGAGTTTTAAAGCTGCAAATCTCTGCTTAAACGCACGACTTAAAAGCCCTACCTGTCGCGCTGGGAAAGCTCCCGGACCAGACTGAGTACAGAGCCCACATTGCTGCGCTGCTGCTTAAGCATCAAAGTGATCATCATCTCCTCCACAGCCACCAGCACATGGAACATAATCACCAGGCGGAAGAAATCATCCGCTGCATACAGAATCAGCACATAATAGGCAGGCGCAATCAGCACCGCAGCAGCTTTAGCGCCCCAGGTATGGTAGCTGGGATAGGCGCCAAACTTGCGCAGCGCCAGTGCCACAGGCACAGTAAACGACATCATGGCAGCAAACAGATAGGCAGCCTGCTCAGCAAATATCACCGGCCAGATAAGATAGAGCCCCAGAATCATGCTGGCATAGGTGAGCACATCCCCCCAGCTATCCAGCTTGGCACCCAGCTCAGAGGTCTGATTAAGCTTGCGCGCCAGATAACCATCCAGTACATCACTCATCAGAGAAATCACCAGAATAAACAAAAACACATCACCCAGACCAGCCAGTGCAAGACCAACCAGCACAGGCACCAAACCCAGACGCAGCAGACTCAATATATTAGGTATAGAGTAAATAGTAGGCTCCATAATTTGCATCAACTTGCATCAGTAACTCCCTTTATATTATGAACAAACAGCGTGGTACAACTATCTTTTTGTACCGCCTTTACACTATCGTCTTGCTATCTAAGATTAGCCCTTAGCCAACCAAAAATACAACCACCCCGATCAACTGGGTGTCAAAACAGCCAACTTAAGCTCGACGCTGACGCACCACCTCAAACAGGCACACACCAGTTGCCACGGACACATTGAGGCTACTGACCTCCCCCGCCATAGGCAACTTGGCCAAAAAATCACATTGCTTACGGGTCAACTGGCGCATACCAGAACCCTCAGCCCCCATCACCAGCACCAGAGGTCCGGTTAAATCCAAATCATAGATAAACTGCTCCGCCTCACCAGCAGTACCCACTACCCAGGCTCCCTGCTGTTGCAGCTTCTCCAGAGTGCGGCTCAGATTAGTCACCATAATCAACGGCACAGTCTCCGCAGCACCACAGGCTACCTTGGTCACCACTGGCGTCAAACCCACGGAATTATCCTTGGGCACAATCACGCCATGGACACCAGCACCGTCCGCCGAACGCAGACAGGCACCTAAATTATGGGGATCAGTCACCCCATCCAGCATTAGAAAAAAGGCCTCTTTGCCCTTTTCCTCAGCCAGCTTTAACAGATAGTTTTCATCGTGGGTCTCACCGGGGCTGCACAGCGCCATCACCCCTTGATGGCGACCCTCTGCCCTTTTATCCAGCTGCTTAACCGTAGCCCATTGCAGAGCAACACCATGCTGCTCGGCCAGCTTATGGATCTTTTGCAAGCGGTCATCCTGTCGCCCGCGCTGCACATGCAATTCCCGCACCCGGCCGGGGGCCGACTTAAGCATGGTCTGCACCGCATGAATACCATAAATCCAATCCACAAAGCTCTCCTAAGCACTGATAACAAAAACGTCGATTGCGCATTGTACTGGCTTTAGGCAAAATTCCAGCATAAATAATCCGGACTAAAGACAAATGATCGAGCCACTACCCACAGCCAGCTTAATGCGACGACTGGCCGCATTAATCTATGACCTCTTCCTGCTGTTCGCTATAACACTGACCTACGGGGGACTGCTCACCATCATTAAAATAATATTTAACGGCACAGAAAATTTAGAAACCGTGCAGCCAGGGCTGGCAGAGCAATTACTCAGCATGGCCGGCTGGATTATTGCCCTCGGCGGCTACTACTTTATCTGCTGGCGCAAGCAGGGCCAGACATTAGGCATGAAAGCCTGGCGCATTCGTCTGCAACAGGCCGATGGCTCCATGGCCAGCCCAGAGCAATGTATCCAGCGCTGCGGTCTGGCTCCCCTATCCTTCTTAATGCTGGGCATGGGTTACCTGTGGCTGCTGTGGCCAAAAGCCAGCGGTTGCCTGCATGATATTCTGACCCAGACACAAGTAGTGGTAATACCCAAAGAAAAAAAATAACAGGACTGCAGCCTATGAAAGCCACCTATATACTCGCTATGGATCAGGGAACCACCTCCTCCAGAGCCATTATTTTTGATACCAGCTACAGCATAGTCAAACAGGCCCAACAAGAATTTACCCAGCACTTTCCTGACTCAGGCTGGGTCGAACACAGCGCCGCTGATATCTGGCACACCAGTCTGGAAACAGCCCGAACCGCCATCGCCCAGGCAGACATCAGCCCGGACCAGATTGCCGGCATAGGTATCACCAACCAGCGGGAAACCACCTTAATCTGGGATCGGGCAACCGGCGAGCCAGTTTACAACGCCATCGTCTGGCAAGACCGCCGCACCGCCGACTACTGCAACAGCCTCAAAGATCAGGGCCACGAAGCCATGATCACCAGCAAAACCGGCCTGCTGTTAGACCCCTATTTCTCCGCTAGCAAAATTGCCTGGATACTGGACAATGTAGAGGGTGCCCGAGCCAAAGCAGAGGCTGGTGAGCTAGCCTTTGGCACCATGGACAGCTGGCTGCTGTGGAACCTGACCCAGGGCAGCACCCATGCCACAGACGCCACCAACGCCTCCAGAACGATGCTCTACAATATTCATCAGGGCGACTGGGACAGCGAACTGCTGGCACTATTTAATATTCCTGCCGCAGTGCTGCCAGAGGTCAAAGACTGCGCCGCCGACTACGGCACCACCAGCCTGCTCGGGGGCGATATCGCCATTCTCGGCATCGCTGGAGACCAGCAAGCCGCAACATTGGGCCAGGCCTGCTTTACCACAGGCATGATGAAATCCACCTACGGCACCGGCTGCTTTGCCCTGCTCAACACCGGCGAGCAAGCCGTCGCCTCAAGCAACAGACTGCTCACCACCATCGCCTACCAGCTGGACGGCAAAACTACCTATGCACTGGAAGGCTCGATCTTTATAGCAGGTGCCGCCGTGCAATGGCTACGCGACGGCCTTGGCATTATTGACTCGGCCAAACAGTCCGGCGATCTGGCCGCCCAGGCCGACGACAACCAGCAGGTATACATGATTCCCGCCTTTACCGGCCTCGGCGCCCCCTGGTGGGACGCCGATGCCCGTGGCGCACTAATCGGCCTGACCAGAGGCACAGGCCCGGCAGAAATCTCCCGCGCCGCACTGGAATCCGTGTGCTACCAAACATTGGATCTACTTAAAGCCATGCAAGCAGACTGGCAGCAATCCGGCGACACAGTACTGCGCGTCGACGGCGGCATGGTCGCCAGCGACTGGACCATGCAGCGCCTAGCCGATATTTTACAGTCACCGGTCGATCGCCCGATTATCGCCGAAACCACCGCCCTTGGCGCCGCCTGGCTGGCAGGCTCAAGAGCAGGTGTATGGCCAGATCAACAGGGCTTTGCCGCAAGCTGGCAACTGGATAAAAACTTCGCCCCACAGATGCCCCCGAGCGAGCGCGATTGCAAAGTCGCGGGCTGGGATAACGCAGTTAAACGAGTACTCACGCAGTAGAGGGTTAATAAAATGTTTAAACAACTTAAAGCAGTTGGCTTACTGGCCGTGGTCCCTAAGTTTTTGCAATAAGATTTTGGGGAATGTACAAGCCAGCCTAGCGCAGGGCCTGCCAAATGGAAATGATAGACAGTTACACAGTTTTGGTTACAGTCTCAAAAAAACTCGATCATTAGTTTCCATCAACTCGCCAATAACTGTTGTAACTTAGGTACCAACCCCTCGACCGAAACAGGTTTAAT
>CAXAJC010000045.1:0-12843 GCA_963969005.1 uncultured Cellvibrionales bacterium
CAATATGGCCTCGCAGATCACCCAGACCACCTGCAGGTGCAGAGAAAAAGGCATCCAAAATAGTCGTCGACAGAGCGTAGTTATCAACTGGCGTGTTCGCAGGCAACCCTAGCTGACCCAAGACGTCATTGGTGAGAGCCTGGGCAACAGGAAAGTCATCTAGTAGGCCCTGTAAATTAGCGCCGTTTAGGCGAGACCCAGCGGCTTCATTCATCCATTGCTCGGCAGTATAGATACCTATACCAGAAAACGGTTCAAACGGAGTCATTGATAATGCGGCTCCGGTTTGTCCACCGGGATCGGCTATCGCAGCCACTTCTGCACCCAGATGTTTAACAAAAGGATCTACACCACTGGCAGCCCAGCGATATACGCCGTCGGGGTTATAGCGGTTGGTATAGGTAAGCTGTAAACCTAATTCACCAATTTGACCTCTGAGACGTGCACCAAAGTTCCACTTATCATCGACCTCATCGAAACCTGCCTCAGTATGAACGACAAAAGTTGAGGTAATAGCGTTGTAGGGTGTGTTCTCATTAGACATAACTGAAGGCTGGAACTCCTGAGCCCAGGCCTCAATTTCCCAGTCATTTTTGAATGAGTAACTACCTCGCACGCCTAAAGATGGTACGCGTTTGTCGGAGAATTCTTCAGAGGCCCAGTCAAATGCAGAATGCCTGCGCAGATCAAGTCCGTTAGGATTATCCAATACTCTAAAAAAGAGTGATTCACCCCAGGCAATCTGCTGATTACCTACGCGTAACCACAATGGACCATCGCTGTAGTCTAAATAGAATGAGGGTAAATCAATCGCGTAGTCTTCACCACAAATTTCAAGCCTTGTCGCACAGTCACCGCGAAGAGGAGTCTCGAAGTAATTGGGATCACCGCCGCCAAAGGTATCGTGATTATCCCATGCATAAAGTGCTCGCACCTTACCCACGAACTTTAGGTTATCACTAAACCTCACATCGATATCTAACTCTGCCCTGGTAAACATCAGGTTCCAGTCATTGGTTTCATTATATGCCTCGGGCCTGGTCGTCATACCTTCCATCCCAAAAGCTTGCTCTACTGTATTCGGTGTAGCTACACCGTTGTAAGCGTTACCAGCCTGATTCCAAGGATTCTGCTTGTCGTTGTCCAGGCTAAAGGCCCCTTCCTGACGCACAAACCCAGACAAATACCAGTCAGCGGAATAAGCTAGCTGAGTAGGAATTAGCAAGGCTACCGACAGAGTTCCAGTGAGAATTGTTTTTAATTGTTTTAGTTTCCACATTGTGTCTCTCCTAATAATAAGATCGATTATCAATTTTTATTTTTGTCTAATTTCAATTTGATCAAACTTCCGCCATGGCCCGCGAGCAATGCAGACTTGCCCGTCGAACTACCCTCATCAATTACCGAAAGGCCCTGGTACCAACCAGTGGAAAGATCCCCCTGATCAATCCTCTCCCATGCAGCACCACCGTCCGTACTCTGCAGCATATTTCGGATCCCACTGACTAGCACATCGCCAGCCCCTGAGGTCCAAACATTCAGCAAAATACCGGTGCCTGGGGAGTCAATCTGCTTCCAGGTTTGTCCTCTATCAGCCGTTTTCAAGATCTTCCCATTCTGGCCTACAGCAAACCCGGTTCCATTGGTATGCAAACTAAGACCAAACAGAGAGGCTTCACCAATATGCATTGCCTCCCATGAATCACCCTGATCAGATGACTGAATAACCATTTCAAACTCACCCACGATGGTCACGATGCCAGTATCGGCAACATGCACGTCATAAAGGTGTGGTTCAAAAAAGTCATTGGTCAGACTGGGCCAATCCAGTGTCAGGGACTGCCAATTCAACCCACCATCTGTGGAGCGCAGAACAGTACCAAAGCCCCCCACGGCAAATGCCAAACCATTGCTCGATACATCGCTTACACTCAGCAATCGTTCGTTCGT
Source organism: uncultured Cellvibrionales bacterium (assembly GCA_963969005.1). Classification (GTDB taxonomy): domain Bacteria; phylum Pseudomonadota; class Gammaproteobacteria; order Pseudomonadales; family Porticoccaceae; genus HTCC2207. Next base: position 1,951 of record CAXAJC010000045.1, read on the forward strand.
ATTGGAAGTAACAGCTTGATAATTTTCGGTAGTGCGACGAAAAATCGCACCTTCCTGGCCAACAATAAGACTGACATCGCTACCACAGCTCACATCCAGCAGCGCGCTTTCAGTGAATGGCGTTATTGCAGTCCAGCTCCCCCCGGCATCCTGAGTTTCCAGGATCAGTCCAGCATCACCCACAGCAATTTGCTGAGGGCCAGATACGCATAATCCGTAGAACGCATCATGGGCTGTACCTTTATAGACTTGAGTGGGGTTGCCTAGGGACACCCCTGGTAAAAATATACCAAGGGAAATCCCTAAAACGGCCAGTAGACGGAAATTCATGAATTAGCTACCCAGTCGTCGTATAGCAGGAATAGTCATGTACTTTTCGTACAGGCCTTCCTGGTTCCAACCAGACTTAAAGCCACCGCGAATTTCGTCCGCATGGTAGAAGCGGCTCATTCGATCGGTCTGAATATCGTGTACGTGACACTTGGTCCATGACCAGCCCGGATGATCGCCATCCATCTTCACAGTATCGCCGTCGATAAACTGACTGGTAGTAACCTGTACAGACTTCCACAGCTCGCCACGTCGATCATAAGTCACACAGGCAACAAACATCATGGTTCTGGTATCCAGCCAAACGCGCTTCTTGCCCACTGGAGCACGAGGGAATCCCGTTGGCTCAAGGTCGATAATCAGCACTTCAGGAATCATTTCCATTGTGGTTTCAAAGAATGTCTTGCCCTGAGGACCGCCGTGCACAGATGGCTCGGAGTTAGGGTTAGAGCCATGCCAGTTTTGGCTGACGCCGCCCAACATTGGCTGCCGTCCAACAATTTTGTAGTTACCCCAGGTAAGCATTGGATCGCCCGCACACCAACCATCGGACAGGAACAAAGTAATACCGGGAACCAACGGCTCAAAACGCTGGCTCGATGGGAATCGACGCACACGTTTAAAGGCGGGAATATAACCATATAGATCAGGGAACTTACGCTGATCGTAATACCAAGTATTTACAAATGAAGTACCACGTGAATCATTAGGATAGGTGAACCAGATCGCATTGTAGCGCAGCAAATGTTCACGGCCTTCCGTATAAGGCTTATCACTATTAACCAGGCCAACAGTATTCTGCTCGGACCAAACAAAATCATACTGATACTGTTCGCTACCATCTGGACCGATATCCCAATCACGAATGGCATACATAGCTGAATCGTGACGACCCCAGCTCAGTGTAAGATTGGCATAAGCCTCAAGTCCGGTCTGGGCATCAGGGAATGGGTTACCACCAATCCACGGCTGACCATCCTGAGTTACAACATTATTGTTCTCATCTAATTTTGCTTTGCCCTGATTCTTGATTGTTGCCTCAAGGTATTCAGCAGGATATAGCTTGGTAACATCTGTTGTGGTTTCAACAATCTTGATCTGACGACCCTGTTCCGCAACCTCAATGTAGGTAATCGGATCAAGCAAATCTTGCACATGGATAACGTTATCCGCGGTAAGCATATCGCCAACCTTGATTTTTCCCTTGGTGTAACTTTCAATCGACAGCAACTCCTCTGGGAGTGCCTCAGTAATATCCTTGGCTTCTGAGATTAGCGGCCATAACGGAGCAAGAACGCCTGCTCCGACCGTCCCCTTGGAAACCTTATCGAGAAACGCTCGTCTACTGCAATCATGAGTATTTTTTTTAATATGCATATTCATTTTCCCCTTTTATTGATACTTATCTAATCACTCTTTTTTAGTTTTTAATCTACCAATACTGCTTCTTTCTTTTTAAAAGACTTGCCTCCAACAGATTCGTTTTTATCAACGGACAAATCATCTTCACCGCTTCCCAGCAATCCTTTGATGGTCATAAACCTGGGTTTAATCAACCAGACTTCCAGAGGAAGTACAATCAGGGCGACAACCATATTGATTAACATCACCATAACTAACAGCAGACCCATATCCGCCAAGAACTTCAATTCCGACAAGTAGTACCAAGGCAATATTGCAATCAGCACAATAGTAGCCGTGAAGAAGATCGCCTTACCTGTAGTAATTACGGCACGGTGGATTGCCTGAGCATGGTTGTTGCACTTGGCATATTCCTCACAGATTCGACTGAGCAGATAGATGCCATAATCAATACCGACACCAACGCCAATAGCCGTGATAGGTAGTGTATTAACATCGAGTCCGAGACCCAGTTGGACCATCACGGCGCCGAGAAAGATATTTGAAATATTGACTGGAATTAACAGCAGGATGCCGGCCACGACAGAGCGGTAAGCCAGGCTACAGGTCACCAGAATCACCAAATTGAGCAGCGCCAAAATGACCCACTGGTAGTAATCGACGGTGTCATTAATAGACTGCTGTAGAGCAATGGTGCCTGTACCCAAGCGTATATTGAAACTATCATGCTCCAGCCCGATTTCTTCAAGCGCCTCGCGGGCCTGCTCTAGAGCCTGATCAACAGTTTCCTGCTTATTATCTTTGTACCATAAAGAGACAGTTGCATTTTGCTGAACAAAGTCGGTGACATGTAAGAATGCTTTTGGACCAGTGCCAATCATTACCGCACCAGATGCTGCTGTAACAGCCTGCTGATTCCGATCAAGGGGAGACCATTTAGGATTACCCCCACTGAACAACCGATTTGCCTCAGGCAAATAATCTGCAAATGACAACGTGGCTACAGGAGGGTTCTCCTGCTTCTCCAGATTGCGCTGCAAAGCACGCATGGAAAAAACTGTATCAGTCTGTCTCGCCACCCTACTTGGATTATTACTGTCCTTAGCCTCGAAGATAACCTCGAGAGTATTGAGTCCCGCAAAATTGCGATTAATTGCAGAGACAGCGTTATTGTATTCCGAGTCTTCCCACAACAAGCTGGTGCCCTCTACGGGATTACCAACTTTAATCTGCAGCACCTGACCAATGCTGACCACCACTAATGCTACTGTTATACAGGCTGTAACCTTGCCTCGAAAGCCATGAGATAACGTTGATATCCCGGCCAAGACAGAACTCATGGCCCGATGCCAGAATTGGCCGCCATTTTTTTCAGCACCACTGATAACCGCGGCATTTTTTGGCTCTGGCAACAGTGACAGCATCAGTGGCGATAACACAACGTTGGTTGGCAACAGTATCATTGCCCAGAAGCCACAGAAAATAGCGAATCTTTCCATGGCAGGTATTGGCGCAACAATAATAAGCAAAATACCTACAGCATCGGTGAAGATACCCAGACTGCCAGGGGTCATCATCACGCTTAATACAGTTTCTGCGGCCTTCTTCTTATCGCCAACTTTGGGATAAACCTCGTAATAGCGCTCGATAAACTGGACGCAGTGACTGAAGGATCGAGCAACCAATAACAGCGGCACTACCATGATCAACGGCTCAATGGGATAGCCCAGCCAACCGACAAAACCAAAGCCCCAAATCGCCGCAATAGCACTGGTCACTACAGGAGTAACTACGCCAACAAAGTTGGACATATAAATCATCAAGGAGAGTATGAGAGCAATAATGGTAATAGCGAAGATGCCTAACATGGCCGCCTGATGGCTGTAGACCCAACCACTGAGCATCGGCTGACCCGCCACATGAATCTCGTGCTTGGTATCTCGCTCACTTTCTACCAGATTCTGCACATATTCAAACAGCTCACCATAATCAACCAGTCTCTCAATAAAGGTCGCTGTAATTAAAGTGGCAGTCTCATCCTGAGAGATTAAAAAGGCACGCGCATTGGGCGCTTTCTTCACTTTCTGACGAAAGTCCATCATCTCCTGGCTTGTCACCGGGGCACTATCGCCCATCAGTGGCTGACTTTCGATACCAAAAGGAGTGGCCTCTGAATATCGGGCCTTTTCTGTTGCTATAGAGAGTATCTGGTCATGGTCAACGCCGGGCGCCAGATCGATATCACGGGTAATATCCCAAACTTTTGCCAGAGTATCGGCATTGTAAATACTGCCCTCTTTATTCTTAACCATGATGGTCACGGTCAGAGGATTACCAAAGTTTGGATGATCCGAATAGGTTTCCACAAAAGGATGATTTTTTGGCAGTAAGTCCGAGAAGATCGTTCGCAATTCTACAAATTGCAATCCGGCAGCAAAAAACAGCGTTATCGCACCAAGTACTAGAAGCGATAGCGAAGAATTTCGCATAATCAATGAAGCCAATCTCACCTGAAGTGGTTTGAGCATTATTACCCCAGTTATTCTTATAATTCTTTATTTATGCCTGTCGATAAAATCCGCTCTCCATAGATGGACAGGCACATCTCAGACTTTATTTTCAATAAGATACTATACTTTTTAAATAGTGTCCATTTGATAGTTTTACGACGCTAAGATACTACACATTTTAAATAGTGTCCATATGATATCATCCTAAAAAGACGTTAATTTAGTTTGTGCAAAAAAGAGTTGGATAGTAGTAACGAGAGCTGTAAAACAGGACAACAGCTATTATGACAGTTGATGAACGGGCGGAATAAAAGTAATCAGGTTAGCGGGGATATTACAAAGACACATAAATCTGTTATTGACTGCTGACAACCAGATTATCCCGATGGATCAATTCATCGTCTTCGCGGTATCCAAGGATTCCAGCAATAGACTCTGCACTGTGGCCTTTAATGCGATTTGCCTCTTCGGAATTATATCCCACCAGCCCTCGCGCCACCTCGACACCATTGCTATCGACACAGCTGACCAGATCACCACGAGTAAATATCCCTTCAACGGCAGTTACACCCACAGCCAACAGACTGCGGCCGCGCTGAGTAAGCACGTCGACAGCACCGGCATCAAGAAAGAGCTTACCTTTAACCTGCAACTGCCCCGCCAACCACTGCTTGCGGGCAGCCAGAGGTTTTTGGCTAGCGGATAATAAAGTACCCACATTTTCACCAGCAGCAACCTGATGCAATATATTCTGATTGCGACCGCCGGCGATCACTGTATTACAACCAGATCGTTCGGCCAGTCGGGCAGCTTGTAATTTGGTCACCATACCGCCGCGACCCAGAGTGCCATTACTGCCGCCAGCCAGCGCATCCAGACTGGTATCATTGGCCATGGCCGCCGAGATCAACTGCGCATCGGGGTTAGTGTCTGGGTTGGCATCGAACAGGCCATCTTTGTCAGTCAAAATCACCAGCATATCTGCATCGATTAGGTTGGCCACCAGGGCGGCCAGACTGTCATTATCACCAAAGCGAATTTCATCAGTCACCACTGTGTCATTTTCATTAACAATGGGTACTACATTAAGGCTGATCAATGTCTGCAATGCACCGCGAGCATTTAAGTAGCGCTGGCGGTTGGCCATATCGTCATGGTCGAGAAGGATTTGTGCGGTGTGACGGTCAAAACGCTTAAAACTGCTTTCGTAGGTCTGAATCAAGCCCATTTGGCCAACAGCCGCCGCAGCCTGAAGTTCGTGAATACTCTCAGGACGGGTTGTCCAGCCGAGGCGAACTATGCCCTCAGCAATAGCGCCGGATGAAACCAGTACCACCTCATTGTCCTGACTCAGCAAGTGGGCAATCTGCTCGACCCAGCTATCGATAGCCTTACGATCAAGGCCTGCCCCATCATTGGTCAACAGAGCACTGCCAATCTTAATGACCCAACGCTTGGCATCTTTGGCAATATCTCTGTTCATAATAAGTTACTCTGCGTAGACCACTTCGACATCATAGTCATCGTCGTCATCAATATCCTGTTCTTCGGCCACAGCCTGCTTGCGGGCGTTCTTTCTTGTCTCTGCCAGTTCTTCAATGCGGCGGCGGGCTTCGGACTGCATTTCCATGCGCCGGGCTTCAGCCTGCTCTGCCAGCTCAGGGTCTGCGGCCTCGCGCTGACGTTGATCATCGATATAATCCATAATCCCTGCGCAGAGATCTTTGGTTCCCTGACTGGCCAACCCGGACATTTTAAACACCGGGCCCTGCCAGTTAAGATAATCAACAACCTCCTGGCAGCGAGCATCTACTTGATCGTCCGGCAGCAAGTCGACCTTGTTAAGCACCAGCCAGCGATCGCCCTCAGCCATGGTGGGGCTGAATTTCTCCAACTCCTGCTCAATCACTCCGGCATTCTCCCCGGCAGTGGATCCGTCGTAGGGCATCATATCCACCAGATGCAATAGCAGGCGGGTGCGGGTTAAATGCTTGAGAAAGCGAATACCCAGCCCAGCGCCTTCAGAGGCACCTTCTATGAGTCCGGGAATGTCCGCAACTACAAAACTTTTGTCCGCACTCATTCCCACAACACCCAAATTAGGCACCAGCGTGGTGAACGGATAGTCTGCCACTTTAGGGCGTGCCGCCGATACCGAACGAATAAATGTCGACTTGCCTGCATTCGGCAGGCCCAGCAAACCCACATCGGCCAACACTTTTAATTCAAGCTTAAGCTCGCGAACCTCACCCTCTTTACCTGGGGAAGTCTGACGCGGTGCGCGATTGGTACTGGACTTATATCTGGTATTGCCCAGGCCATGATAACCGCCTTGGGCGACTTTTAAGGTTTGATCCAGTTCAGTGAGATCCCCCAGCACATCGCCTGTTTCTTCATCAATTACCGTAGTGCCAATGGGGACCTGCAGAATAAGGTCTTCGCCACCGCGACCCGTACATTCTGCGCTGCTGCCCTGCTGCCCGCTCTCAGCCTTGTAGTTGCGGGTGTAACGAAAATCAATCAGGGTGTTGAGCCCATCCGCCGCCTGCAAAATAACGCTGCCACCATCACCCCCATCGCCACCATCGGGACCACCTTTGGGAATATATTTCTCGCGACGAAAACTCAGACAGCCATTGCCACCTTTACCCGCGTGAACTTTGATTGATGCTTCATCAACGAATTTCATAGGCTTAGTTTACCGTTGCCACTGGTCTCTGTCATTTGAGGTTTAAAAATACCCGCCCATAAAAAAAGCCCCGCGTAGGGGCTTTTTAAATCGAAGGGTAAGGTTTACGCGGATACCACTTCTGCATATTTGCGATTTTGCGGGCCCTTCTGTACAAACTGAACAGTACCAGTCTCTGTGGCAAACAAGGTGTGATCTTTACCAATGCCTACGCCATTGCCTGGGTGGAATTTAGTTCCACGCTGACGAACAATGATGCCGCCTGCATTGATTGACTGGCCGCCATAAACCTTAACGCCAAGGCGTTTGCTTTCTGAATCGCGACCGTTTCTAGTACTACCACCAGCTTTCTTGTGAGCCATTGCTATATCCTCTTTTAATTATCCAGCATTAATGCCGGTAATTTTAACTTCTGTATACCACTGTCTGTGGCCCTGCTGAGTGCGCGAGTGCTTGCGACGACGGAATTTAATGATATTCACTTTGTCACCGCGGCCGTGGGATACAACCTCAGCAGTCACTTTGCCGCCTTTTACCAAAGGGGCACCAATCTTGACTTCAGCACCTTCGCCAACCATCAAGACTTCTTCAAAATCGATATTGTCACCAGTAGCTACATCCAACTTTTCCAGAAGCAAGGTTTCACCCTCAACGACTCGATGCTGTTTACCGCCACTTTTGATCACTGCGTACATGTTTTGCTCCAAATTCAAGGTGGCCAGAACAAGTCGTCGGGACAAGTTGTTGCGGCCAGATTCCATCGCTTACAATCCTGAGGCCAAGAGCCTCTGCGAGAGGGCGGCAATTCTAATGGAACACCCTACTGTTATCAAGTGTTTAAACGGCAAAAATGCAACTATCACGGGGCCTGCCAATAAAAGGGTCAGGAGCCTCTTTAACCCAAGTATTTAATCAATGTTATTTAACCAGATAAGCGAGGCAAAACGACCCGTTTCAGGCTCCCTGCGATAGGAGTAAAAACGCTCGGTATCATTAAAGGTGCAGTTATCACCGCCGTAAACAGCATTGACACCACAGCAGGCCAACTCCGCACGAGCCAGAGCATAGAGGTCGGCAAGATATTTGCCCGGCAGCGCTGGTACAAATGCGGCTTTGATGGCCTCTGCATGCTGCTCATTATGCGCATTATTGAGAAAAGCCTGGAGTACCTCAGCACCCACCTCAAATGCCTTGGGGCCTATGGCTGGGCCCAAATAGGCCATCAACTGGTCCCCGGGAGGGAATGTCGCGACTGACTTACGCAAGATCCCATTACACAGCCCCCGCCAGCCTGCATGGGCGGCCGCGACCCTGGTGCCCTGCTGATTACACATCAGCACTGGCAGGCAGTCGGCAGTCATTACCACACAGGCTGCACCAGCCTTATCAGAATAACTGGCATCAGCTATAGGTATGCCATTGGCATTGGGCCCATAGACGATTTCAGTACCATGGACCTGCTGCAACCATAGCGGCTGCTCCGTTAAACCAAGACTGCTGACCAATAGCTGCCGATTGGCTTCCACGTCGAACTCATTATCGCCAACATGCAAAGCCAGATTATTGTCATTAAAAGGTGCCCGGCTGCAGCCACCATGGCGAGTGGTAATCGCAGCACCTACGGTTTTTGGTGCGGGCCAATCAGGAATAAGGCTATTTATGGGCTTAAGGCTACTCATCAGCCAGAACAGCCAACAGTGCCTGCATATCATCAGGCAGTTCCGAGGACCAGCTATTGAGTTCTCCAGTCGCCGGGTGAATCAGGCCCAATTCCCGGGCATGCAGTGCCTGACGCCCAAAACCCTGAACTGTGTCGCGCAGGGCCGCGGATGCACCTTTATGCACCCGGAAACGGCCAGCATAGGCATCATCACCCACAATGGGGAAGCGGATATGGGCCATATGTACCCGTATCTGATGGGTGCGACCCGTTTCCAATCTCAGGCGCACATGACTGTGGCCATCAAAGCGCTGCAACACAGAATAATGAGTCCGTGCCTCTTTACCATCTGACACTACTGCCATTTTGGTGCGCTGCACTGGATGCCGCCCTATGGGCTGATCAACCAGCCCGCCGCCGGTCATGACTCCAGTGACAACAGCTTCATACTCCCGTTTGACCGTTCTACCCTGCAGCTGGGCCACCAGATCTGTATGTGCCTGCAATGTCTTAGCCACCACCATCAAACCGGTGGTGTCTTTGTCTAGGCGATGCACTATACCCGCGCGGGGCACTGACTCAAGCTGGGGGCAATGGTAGAGCAAGGCGTTAAGCATTGTGCCATCGCGATTGCCTGCGGCGGGATGCACAACAAAATCCGTCGGCTTGTTGAGCACGATAATGTGCTCATCTTCATGGACAATATTGAGAGGAATATCCTGTGCCTGCCAGTCACCCTCAGGCTGCAATTCCACATCAATAGTTAGGGTCTCACCACCAAGTATTTTCTGTTTTGGCACTCTCTGCTCGCCATCAACACGTAAAAACCCCTCTTTAATCCACTGCTGCAGCCTTGCTCTGGAAAAATCAGCGAACAATTCCGACGCAACCTGGTCCAACCTCCTGCCGCAATGGTCTGGGGATACAATTGCCGATAGCTGTATTTGATCGCTGCTGTTATTTTCGCTGTTGGGCTGGTTCACTTAGGCTGCTCTGTGGTTAAATACTGGGCTTCGTCGACTCGTTGTTCGACTCCGTATCTGGTTGGGAATTTTACATGAAAAACATCGCTTATATTTTGTTGATTTTAAGTTTATCTGTGACATCTGGTTGTTCCTGGCTGGGCTGGGGTGACGACGAGACCACAGAAGACGACACCGCCGGATATTCGGAGCGAGATTTCTACGAGAAAATTCAGAGCAGCCTCAATGCCAGCAACTGGAGCGTCGCAATCAGCAACCTGCAGCTGTTGGAATCACAGTTTCCCTTTGGGAAATATGCTGAACAGGGCCAGCTGGAGCTAATGTACGCCCAGTTTAGATCCTCAGCCTATGAAGACGCGATCTCGTCTGCTGACCGATTTATCCGCCTACACCCCCAGCACCCTAATGTTGATTATGCTTTTTATGTAAAAGGCCTGTCCGAAATTTCTCAGACCTTTAGTTTCTTTGATAGCTTTTTGCCCACTGACAGCGCCAAGCGCGATATTGGCTCTGCCCGCGACTCCTTTGGCACATTTACCGAATTATTATCCCGCTTTCCTAAGAGCCCCTATGCGCCAGATGCTCGCAAACGCCTGATTAACCTGCGCAACCAGCTGGCTCGCGCTGAAATTAACGCAGCCAATTACTACTTCAGCCGCGGTGCCTACTTGGCTGCTGCCAACCGTGGGCGCTATGTTGTGGAGAACTTTCAGCAATCTCCAGCGGTTCCAGATGGTCTAGCTGTGATGGCTCAAGCGTATCATCTGTTAGAGATGCAAGAGTTGGCGGACAATGCCGTTGCGGTAATGGCAGCAAACTACCCGGAGCACCCCTCTCTTTTAGCTGATGGTTCATTTGACTATGATCAGCGACTGATTGAGTCTGGTGACTCATTCCTCGCCAAGATTACCTTTGGACTGATCGAAAGGGTTGATCCACCGGCTTTTGACTCTCGTGCTATTTATGACCGGGCTACACGCGAAGCAGAGCTTATCGATAATGGTGGTAAATCTGACGAGCAGGGTCGATCTGTTTGGAGTTGGTTGACCTTTGGCCTGATGGACTAAAATTCTGACCTTATTTTGTGGTGACAAGTACTGATGAACAGACAAGCTATCATCGATGAAATGCGGGTAATGCCTGATATTGACCCTCAATTTGAAATCCAGCGCCGAGTTTCTTTTATCCAAAACCAGCTGCAGCTGTCAGGCTGTAAAACCTTGGTTCTGGGTATTAGCGGTGGGGTAGACTCCTCCACTTGCGGTCGTCTTGCACAACTTGCAGTGGACGGCCTCAACCAACAAATGAATACCAGGGATTATCAGTTTATTGCCCTGCGCCTGCCCTATGGTGTACAGC
>CAXAJC010000046.1:0-12658 GCA_963969005.1 uncultured Cellvibrionales bacterium
AGGTAATCCAGCGAGAAATCCACCACCTTGGGCACCAGATTGACATCCAATGTATAGAGAATTTCTATCGCCGCACTGAGTTCAAGAAAACCACCAATCACGCCACCATGAATAGCGGGCAGGCTGGGGTTGCCTATATTGGATGGGCGTCGATCCAACCAGTACAGCACCTCATCATGCTCTACTCTGGCCTGAGCGCCGATAAAACTGCTGTAGGGAATCAAATCCAGAATAGCCTGGGGATTGCCAGCAGCTCTGGCACTGGTCAAACCGGCCAGCAATTCCTTAAGTTGGATACTCATTTATCCGCCTCCTGCTCATAGGCCTTGTCCCCATGAATCAGGCGCTTAAAGCGACGACGAATCACATTGCCCAGGGAAATACTCGGAGTATCCACTCTCATAAAGGTGGCCACACAATGGGCAATGGGGTTTTCCGGATCATCCTGCCAGGCCGAGCCGCGGCAGAAAATCACATTGGAAGTATCCCTGTAGACCTTCGCCGACACATAGATAGGCTGGCCAGGTTCTGCCGGATGCATATAGTCCAGACGCAGATCCATAGTGGGAGTCACTGAGGGCCGCTTGAGCACAGAGATAGCGGCACAGCCACAGCAGGTATCCAGCAGGCTGACAATAACCCCGCCATGGACCACACCAGTAACCGGGTTACCCACTGTCTCTTCCTTGTAGGGAAAGCTCATCTCCACTTCACCACGCCCTACTCTGGTCAATTCAAAACCCAGTGCAGCGCCATGGCCGGTGCGCTCCATCGCCAGCTTTAGCATAGGTTTGAAAATGGCCAGTTTTAAATTCATCAGGCTAGGCTGTCTTCCGCAACAAAATATTTAGGATCTTCGATCACATTGACCTCGACCAGGTTACCGGCTTTCTTTAGCAGCAGCCGACATTCTGCACTGAGATGCACCAAGTGTAATGTTTTTCCGGCATTTTCATAGCGCTCAGCCAAAGTGTCAATGGCTTCCAACCCAGAGTGATCAGCCACCCTTGAGCGGGCGAAATCAATCACCACATCATCATTGTCTGCCTTCGGGTCAAAACGCTCCAAAAACGAAGTGACAGAACCAAAGAATAACGGCCCGGTCACGGCATAAACAGTAGAGCCTTTGTGATCCTCGCGGGCATCAATGCGAATATGTTTTGCATGTTCCCAGGCAAATACCAAAGCTGAGATAATGACACCCACTACCACGGCTACTGCCAAATCTGTGGCTACAGTCACTCCCGACACAGTCACCAGAATCAGTGCATCGCTGCGGGGCACCTTGCCGATGATACGAAAGCTCGACCATTCAAAGGTACCAATCACCACAATAAACATTACACCAATCAGTGCCGCCAGAGGAATCTGCTCAATTAGTGGCGAGGCCACCAGAATAAACAGCAATAAAAACATGGCAGCACTGATGCCTGACATGCGTCCGCGACCACCGGAATTAACATTGATCATACTCTGACCAATCATGGCGCAACCGCCCATGCCGCCAAAAAAACCTGTCACTGTATTGGCCACACCCTGGCCTATACATTCGCGATTTCCGCGACCGCGAGTTTCGGTAATTTCATCAATCAGGCGCAATGTCAGCAGCGATTCAATCAGACCGATAGCTGCCAAAATAATCGCATAGGGTAAAATAATCCATAGAGTCTCAAGGCTAAATGGCACCTGGGGAATATGAAAGCTGGGCAGTCCACCACTGATACTGGCCACATCTCCTACCACTTTAGTGTTGATATCCAGCCCCAACACCAAGCCCGTCACAACACCAATAGCCACCAGAGATGCAGGTAGCGCAGTGGTAAAGCGCGGCAGCGAATGGATAATAATCATGGTCACCAGCACCAGACTCAGCAGCATATACAGCTCCTCACCCTGCAACCAGGCCACATCAATAATGCTGCCCTGCATAAAGGTGCCATCCAGCCAGCCAGGCTGACCAGCCTCACCAAACTGCCCCAACTGGGCCAAAAAGATCACAATCGCCAAGCCATTTACAAACCCCAGCATCACCGGATAAGGCACCATGCGGATAAACTTACCCAGCTTTAGTACTCCGGCAGTAATCTGCAAAATACCCATCAGTACCACAGTAATAAACAAATACTCAACACCATGGTCAGCCACCAGTGACACCATCACCACCGCCAGCGCGCCAGTGGCACCGCTGATCATTCCCGGTCGACCACCGATACAGGCGGTAATCAGACCCACCATAAACGCGGCATACAGGCCAACCAGCGGATCAACCCCAGCCACAAAGGCAAAGGCGACAGCCTCTGGCACCAGGGCCAGGGCAACGGTAAGACCGGAAAGTACATCATTTTTGAATGTTGCAACTTTATTAAAATGAAACTCAAACATTAACAGGGGTTCCTTTGATCAAAAGAGATCATCTGAGATAAACATAAGGTTATTGGCAGGCCTTGTAACAGACCTGCACAGGCAGCAAGTTACCTACGACCTGAACTGCGATTGGAGTTGCCGCCCGAGGGGCGATTGCGACCGCTGGAACTTCTATTGCCACCGCTACCGTAGGGGGAGTTGCCAGCAGGCTTTTTCGCTGCAACATTGCCCCGTGAATCTGACTTTCCGGATGCGCCTTGAGAGCGCTGACCGGGCTTGCTGGTCTGATTGCGACCACCAGACTTGAGCTTGCTGCCAGGCTTGGGGCCGTGACCATAGGCCGAGCGGTTCTTTGCTCGGCTCGACTTATTATTGTGGCGGCTGTTATCACCGGCACTGTTCTCCCTATTGAGAGCCTTGCGCGGTTTGTTGCGTCGCACAGGTTTATTTAACGTGGTTTCAGGCAGGTTCTGGTCGGGCTCAAAGCCATCAATTTCTCTGCGCTCAAGCAACTTTTGTGTCAGACGCTCAATATCGGAGAGCAGATCTACCTCGTCCGCACTCACCAGCGAAATAGCCTGACCCGTGGCCCCGGCACGGCCGGTGCGGCCAATACGATGGACATAGTCCTCAGATACATTGGGCAAATCAAAGTTGACCACCTGAGGCAGCTGCTCGATATCCAAACCACGGGCGGCGATATCCGTGGCCACCAGTATGCGGATTTCACTGGCTTTAAAATCTGCCAGCGCTCTGGTGCGAGCACCCTGGCTTTTGTTGCCATGAATTGCGGCAGCGGTAATACCAGCCGCATCTAACTGCTTGGTCAGCTTGTTGGCACCATGTTTAGTTTTAGTAAAGACCAGCGCCTGATCCCAGCCGCCGTCTTTAATCAGCTTGATCAGCAATGGTCCCTTTTGTTTCTTGTCTACCGGGCAAATCCACTGCTCAACCGAGGGTGCCGCAGTGTTGCGCGGGCTAACAGAAATCTCTATGGGGTTGCGCACCAGACCCTTGGCCAGACCGCGGATATCATCGGAAAAAGTGGCCGAAAACATCAGATTCTGGCGGCGTCTCGGCAGCAGGCCAATAATTCGCTTGATATCATGGATAAAACCCATATCCAACATACGGTCGGCTTCGTCGAGCACCAGTACTTCAAGGTGGTCGAACTTTACTGCATTCTGGCTGTGCAGATCCATTAGGCGACCTGGCGTCGCGACGAGGATATCGACACCACGACGTAGCTTCATCATTTGTGGGTTAATCTTTACACCGCCAAACACCACCGTGGAACTCAAGTTCAGATGCTTGCCATACAGTGCCACTGACTCACCTACCTGAGCCGCTAGCTCGCGAGTAGGAGTCAGAATCAAAGTGCGCGCCTGATTGGGACCAGCGCGACGGCCCTTGGATAGCCGCTCCAGAATTGGCAATGTAAAACCAGCAGTTTTACCGGTACCTGTCTGGGCAGCAGCCATAACATCGTGGCCTGCTAATACAGCAGGAACGGCTTTGGCTTGAATCGGTGAAGGTTCACTATAGCCTTGCGCGGCAATAGCTTTAAGAATAGGAGCTGATAAGCCCAGTTCATCAAAGGTCATAAAATCGTCTTTTAATTGAGGTATGCCGACTTTGGACCTGAGTGGCAAAGATAAATGGTATTCATGGGATGGTCCAGAATGGCGCGCAGCTTACAGAAAAGCACTAGAGATTGCACCCTAAACCATTGAATTTACGCGATTTACGCCTCAGCAAGTACTTTATAGGCATTAATAACCGAATCTGGTGCCTGCACCAGCTCCACCAGCACACCCTGAGAGCTAAGAGGGAACTCATCATTGCCTTTGGGATGCACAAAGCAGACGTCGTATCCAGCAGCACCTTTGCGGATACCCCCGGGAGTAAAGCGCAGGCCCTGCCCGGTCAGCCAGTCCACCGCTGCAGCCAGATTGTCCACCCACAGGCCCACATGATTTAGCGCAGGGGTGTCGACACGTGGTTTTTTGTCTGCATCCAGAGGCTGCATCAGATCCACTTCCACCACAAAGTCACCGGCACCCATCTCGCAGATATCTTCATCGACATTCTCAGTTTCACTGACAAAGGTATCCCGGTAGCTAAGGCCTAACAGGTCCACCCAAAAACTGCGCAGTTGCTGTTTATCTGCACCACCAACAGCAATCTGTTGAATACCTAAAATAGAAAAGGGGCGATCGGTCATGGGGGATTCCTCAATAAGCCTGTCTGAACAAGTTAATAAACGGCTCTAGCATATCAGCAGGCAAATCATTAATACCAGCAGCAGCCTCACGACCACCTCCGGTGGGAAACTGCCGGCACAGTGTTGCTGCGCCTTGCTTATTATTTAAGGGCGCGCGCAGGCTAACCAGATAATTGCCATTGGGCTTGGCGGTTAACACTGCATGGGCGCGATCCGGATTTTGATTGGTAAGGTCATTGCTAAACACACCACCTACCCGTCGAGCCCAGGGCATATCAGGCAGTTGAAAAACGGCAATGGCATCAGTGGCTGTCAATGGCTGCACCGACTGGGCCAGACTGAGATCCTCATGGTAGCCAGTTTCCAGGCGCTCAAAGGCATGGGCCCCTGCACTGATAAAGTCCAATGGATTGGCATACTCAGACGCCAGCCGGTAGAGCTCCGCAGGGTGGAAATACAGCTCTGTAATATCGGAGCCGTAGCCATTGTAATTAATATAGATACCCAGGCGCTCAAGCAGGCCTAACTGCTCAGCATTGAGCTGAGTGTTCTTGGCCATGCCCAGAGCAGTCTTTTTCAGGTTGTCACCAAAGGTACCCACAATGCCCCAGTTCACATGG
The DNA here is from genome assembly GCA_963969005.1 of uncultured Cellvibrionales bacterium. Taxonomy (GTDB): domain Bacteria; phylum Pseudomonadota; class Gammaproteobacteria; order Pseudomonadales; family Porticoccaceae; genus HTCC2207. The sequence goes on from CAXAJC010000046.1 coordinate 5,209, forward strand.
GCACCGCGTAAATAATGATTGATCAGCAAGCTGGTACAGACATCGGGCGCCTCATTAATCATTGACTTGAGCGACGCAGAGGCAGGCACCTCACCGGCAAAATGGTGGTCCACATAGAATACCTCGGCACCAGCATTTAATACGCGATGTAAATCATCACGATTTTTGTCCATGGAAATATCGAGGACAGTAAGACGGTCTCCAGTCTGAGCCTCAACCTGTTTCAGCAGATTAATATCCCGCTTTACTCCAGTGACCAACTGCGCTTCTCTGGGCTCGGCCAGACGCAACTGCAACAGAGCGCAGATACCGTCGGCGTCGCCATTAAAAATATCGTAGTTGATCATGGTGCCTCTAAATTTGTTATTCTAAGTATTACCACTGTTGCCCTGAGCGCAGCAAAAGGTCTCTACTGATTAAGCACTCTCAAGCTGATAGTAATCCATCAATATCTGTGCCACCTCAGGACGGGAAAACTCTGGTGGCGGTGCAATACCATCACCCAGCATCTGTCGCACCTTGGTGCCTGATAACAAAATAAAATCGTCCTTGGTGTGTTCTTCCGCCTCATTCATCATCACCACACGACCAAGTTTCTTGGAGAATGCAGTGTGATCCGCATTAAAGATTTCAATCTCCAAAGCGCCAGCGGGAACTCTATCGGCAAAGATCGTCTGGGCATCGAAGGCTCCATAATAATCACCCACACCAGCGTGATCTCGACCCACAATCAAATGGGTACAGCCCATATTTTGGCGGAATACCGCGTGCAGCACGGCCTCTCTGGGACCTGCATAGAGCATATCAAAGCCATAGCCTGTCACCATTACAGAGTTGGCCGGAAAATAAAGCTCAACCATTTTGCGAATGCAGTCATCGCGAACTGAAGCAGGAATATCACCCTGCTTTAATTTGCCCAGCAACATATGCACTACCACGCCGTCGGCTTCCAGGCGTTCCATAGCCATATGGCAGAGCTCTTCATGGGCACGATGCATTGGGTTGCGGGTCTGAAAGGCCACTACTTTATTCCAGCCACGCTGGGCAATTTCATCGCGGATTTCACCAGCTGTTCTAAAAGTATCCGGGAAGTCTGCCTGGAAATAGCTCAGGCTCAGCACCTGAATACTGCCAGATACCAGATTGCGCCCCAATCCTGTAAAGGTCGCCACACCTGGGTGTTCGGGATCAGTAGTGGCAAAGATCTGTTGCGCCATCATTTCAATCTGGGTATCGCTGACCGTCTCGATAGCGCTGACATCCATAATCGCCATCACCGGATTGCCCTCGGTGTTCGGGTCACGCAGGGCTATGCGGCTGGCGCCGGCAATTGCAGACACGTCCTCCGCCAGATTAAGCACAGGCACCGGCCAGAAAAGACCATCAACTTTATGCAGGTTTTCTGCCACAGCAAGTGCATCGGCAAGATTCATATAACCATCTAAGGGGTTAAAGTAGCCCGCTCCAAGCATCACCGCATTGGCGGCGGCAGCGGAGTTAAGCTGCAATGAGGGCAGCGACTCTGCCTCAGTCTGCAGTGCTTGTAGCTGTTGTGGGTCAGTGACTAATAATGGATTGAGGGTATCCGAGCCATGGGGCTTGATCAAAAGTTGTTCTCCTGAAAAGTAGATGAAAAAAGTTTAATGTAAATTAGGACGCAGCGATAAAATTATGTGCCAGCAGATAGTCGACAATAGTCTCGACCTCTTGTTCAAGACTCATCTTGTCGGTTCGCAAATGAATTTCCGCAGCCTGTGGCGGTTCATAGGGGTCATCAATACCGGTAAAGTTTTTAATTTCACCGGCACGGGCCTTTTTATACAACCCTTTGGGGTCCCGGGACTCCGCAACCTCGAGAGAGCAGTCGACAAATATTTCAATAAAAGCACAGCCGGACTCCCTATGCAGCTCACGGACACGATCCCGGTCGGCAGCATAGGGGCTAATAAAACTGGAAAGAGCAATCACACCTGAGTCCACAAACAGCTTGGCAATTTCGCCTATGCGTCGAATATTTTCAGTGCGATCATCGGCAGAGAAGCCAAGATTTTTATTGATACCCAGGCGAATATTATCGCCATCTAAGCGGTAGGTTAGCTTGCCTCGCTCATACAGCACTCTTTCCAGAGCAACTGCCACTGTACTTTTGCCGCTGCCGGACAATCCGGTGAACCACAATGTAGCTCCCTTTTGCCCGAGAAGTCTGGCGCGATCCTCGCGTGTAATATCGCCGTCATGCCAATGCACATTGGTGGCTTTTTGTTCCGTCATAGCTTGATTTCCAGATAGACACGGGGTCGGCAATGATAGAGATTTTTTACTATTTTGTATATCTGGAGTCTGAGACAGACTGCGCCTCGGCTGGCCAGCCCATGGGTGTCTCAACAATCCGATACTCTGCCGCGGTTGATGGAGTCATGGGGTTGCTGGTGGCCATACTGCTGCCATCCATTATTACGTCTGCTACTCGTTAATAATGGCTAATGCATTAGCAGCGATTGGCTGAACCATAGTCGCAATACCGCCGGCAGCCTTACTGGAGGCATTGCCATCCGCGGCGCGCTTGGCTACGCCCTGGGCAATAGCCGCTAACCGGAAAAAACTAAACGCCAGATAGAAATTCCAGTTATCCAGTTTGTCGATACCCATGCGCTGGCAATAGCTATCGATATACTCCTGCTCACTGGGGATACCCAATGCCTGTGTATCTACACCAAGCAACCCGGAGGAAGCGCCGGGGCCATTGCCTGAAGGCAGGCGCATGCCCATGCACTGATAGGCCAGATCTGCGTAGGGATGGCCCAATGTGGACAGTTCCCAATCCAGTACTGCAATCACGCGCTCATTGTCTGCGCTAAACATCAGATTATCCAGTCGGTAGTCACCATGAACCAGAGACACCTTGCCATCGTCCTCAGGAATATTATTGCCCAGCCATTCAATCACCTGGTCCATCTCCGGGATCGGCTTTAACTCGGAAGCTTTGTACTGGGCAGACCAGCGGTCGTACTGGCGCTGAAAATAATTGCCCGGCCGACCGTAGTCACTGAGCCCAACTTTCTCCAGATCTACCGAGTGAATAGCCGCCATAACCCGGCTCATCTCGTCATACATTTTGGCCCGCTGCTGATTGCTAGACATATCTTCCAGAGACGATGCCCAGTGCACGTTGCCATCACAGAATTCCATAATATAAAACATGGAACCTATCACGTCCGGGTCATCACACAGATGGTAGACCTTGGCTACAGGTACATCAGTATCGGCCAGCGCCGCCAGCACTCGGTACTCGCGATCCACCGCATGGGCAGATTTGAGCAGCTTGCCCGGAGGCTGACGACGCAGCACATAGGAGCCAGAGGCAGCATCAATTTTAAAAGTGGGGTTAGATTGACCGCCAGCAAATTTGCTGGCGGTTAAGGGGCCTTTAAACTCCTCAATATTGGCTTCTAAATAGCTGGCCAGGAGAGCCTCATTTAATGTATCTACTGCAGACATAAATCCTTCTTATGGTTTATTTATTGTTGTTAGTTCTTATTACAGGCCAGCCAAGCGTTCCTTAATCAGGCTGTCCGCCTCAGACATAATGCGGTCCATCAATTCCTGTACCGTGGGTACATCATTGATCAGTCCAGCCACCATTCCACAGGACCAGGCACCGGCATCCATATCACCCTCTTTCATAATTTTCGGGTAAACGCCGGCAACTTCCGGCAGGATATCGTCGATTTTAATATCTGCACCCAGCGCTTTTTCTTTCTCGAGCAAACGCTCTACCGCAGGGTTATTCAACACACGCTCGGTATTGCGCAATGGGCGCATCACCAACCGGGTATCCAACTCACTGGCAGCCAAAATCGCGGCCTTTACATTGTCATGGACCGGGGCTTCTTTGGTCGCAATAAAACGGGTACCCATATTCATGCCGTCAGCACCCATAGCCAGAGATGCCACCAGACTGCGGGCGTCGGCCATACCGCCAGAAGACACAAAGGGAATGGTTAATTCATCCGCCGCTCTGGGTAACAAAATAAAGTTCGGAATATCATCTTCACCCGGGTGGCCACCACATTCAAAGCCATCTACAGATACCGCATCGCAGCCAACCTTCTGAGCTTTTAGAGCATGGCGAACCGCGGTGCATTTATGAATCACTTTGATACCAGCTTCTTTTAACGCAGGCATATAAGGTGCCGGGTTATTACCAGCTGTCTCAACAATTTTTACGCCGCCATCAATCACTGCCTGAATCAGGCCAGGATAATCTGGAGGTGTCATGGAGGGAAGAAACGTAATATTTACGCCAATGGGCTTATCGGTCATAGTTTTGCAGCGGGCGATTTCCGCCGCCAGCTTTTCCGGGGTGCCCTGAGTCAGTCCGGTGATAATGCCCAGTCCACCTGCATTGGATACTGCGGCGGCCATCTCAGCCAGCCCCACATGATGCATACCACCCTGAATAATCGGATGTTCAATACCCAACAGCTCTGTAATACGTGTCTTCATTTCCCCTCTCCTTTAACGTTAATTGTTAATTATTTAAAGCGCTTGCCCTGCTCTGCCAGCGATACCAGCAAGGGGCTTGGTGTCCAGAAATCATCACCGGTAGTCTCATGATAGTGTTTGATTTTAGCCAGTACCTTATCCAGACCCATGCTGTTGGCATAGTGCATGGGGCCACCGCGGTAGACCGGCCAGCCGTAGCCGTAAACATAGGTCACATCAATATCACTGGCGCGCACTGCAATACCTTCGTCGAGGATTTTTGCTCCCTCATTGATCATGGGTAACAGACAGCGATCGAGAATCTCTTCGTCGGAAATATCTCCCTGACTAATGCCCTTGGCTGCGGCAACCTCGGCAAACAATTCTGCTGTGACAGCAGCTGGTGTCGGCGTACGTTTTTCATCGTAATCGTAATAGCCTGCAGCGGTCTTTTGACCGCGACGCCCCAGTTCACAGAGGCGATCCTTAACATCCATCGGGTCGGAGTTATCTTGATCCCAACCCAGATCCAGGCCCGCAAGATCGCCCATCTGGAATGCACCCATTGGGAAGCCAAAATCAAATAGCACCTTGTCTACCTGCTGGATCGGCGCGCCTTCAAGGGCCAGCTTGCTGGCTTCAATCTGGCGTGGAAATAGAATTCGGTTGCCGACAAAGCCGGGGCAAACACCTACCAGCACCGCCACTTTGCGAATGCGTTTGGCCAGCGCCATACTGGTTTTAATGACGTCGTCAGAGGTTTTATCCCCGCGCACCACTTCCAGCAATTTCATAACATTGGCTGGGGAGAAGAAATGCAGGCCGATCACTGACTCAGGTCTACTGGTTACAGAGGCGATTTCATTGAGATCCAGTGCCGAGGTGTTTGAGGCCAGAATAGCCCCCTGTTTGGCAATACCATCGAGGCGGGTAAAGATATCTTTCTTGACCGCCATATTTTCAAAAACAGCTTCGATAATCAGATCGCAGTCGGCCAGGTCGGCCATATCCAGAGTGCCCTGAATCAGGCCACAGCGCTGCTCCACTGCCTCTTCGGGCAGACGACCTTTGCGCGCGGTGTTTTGATAGTTTTTGCGAATAGTACCCAGACCGCGATCCAGTGCTTCTTGACTGGTCTCAACCATGGTCACCGGCACGCCGACATTGGCAAAGTTCATGGAGATACCGCCACCCATCAAACCGCCACCTATTACACCCACCTTGGCGATAGGCAGTTCTTTGGCATCTTCTGCCAGCCCAGGCACCTTGCCCGCCTGACGCTCAGAGAAGAAGAAATACTGTTGGGCCTGGGACTGAGGGCCAGTCATTAACTCGGCAAATAGTTTGCCTTCGGTTTTTAAGCCTTCATCAAAGGGCTGATTAACCGCCGCTTCAATACAGCGAATATTGTATTCCGGAGCTAAAAAGCCGCGGGTCTTGCGGGCTAGCATCTTGCGCGTGGCCGCAAAAATTTCCGGGTTATCTTTGGCGCTCTGCAGCTTGTCGTCATTGTCTCGCACCCGCGGATGAGAACCACCCTGAGCTGCCTTATCTTTGGCAAAGGCCAGTGCTTCAACCCTCAAATCTCCCTCCACCAGTTGATCCACCAGACCCAACTGGTGAGCTTCAGCAGAACCTATGGGAACACCAGAGGTAACCATGGCCAGGGTTTTTTCTACCCCAACAACACGGGGCAGACGCTGGGTGCCACCGGCACCGGGCAACAGACCCAGATTGACTTCGGGCAGACCAAATTTGGCACTGGCCACCGCAACCCGGTAGTTACAGCACAACGCAGTTTCCAGACCACCACCGAGAGCAGTGCCGTGAATTGCGGCGACAATTGGTTTTGGAGAAGTATCCATGGTTGACAGCACGGCATGGAAGTTAGGCTCCATAGGGCCAGAGGAGAACTCGGAGATATCGGCACCGGCAATAAAAGTACGGCCTTCACAAAAAATCAATATTGCCTGGGCAGAATCATCGGCTAACGCCTTCTCAACACCCTCTTTAAGACCCTGTCGAACACCCTGACTCAGAGCGTTAACCGGTGGATTATTGAGAGTCAATACAGCAACGCCCTCTTCGACGTTGTAATCAACCATAGATGTGAGCGCGACCATAACTTTTCCTCTTGAGATATTGTTTTTTATAATCAAAATATATTGACATTAATTATGCTAATTTGGGTTGCACAATCAACTGCTAATTAAAGGTAATCTAATAACGAATTATAGTAACCCAGCAACCTCCAAGATGCCTTAAGCAATAATGACTATGGAGTTGCGAAATAGAGGGCAAGACAAACCTGCCAGCTCTCTTGCACCTAGACCCAGACCTCCAAATTATCCCGCTGCTGCAGACGGCGATCCAGTTCAATGGCCAGCAATTCCTCCATAGCACAGGATTCAAGCATCGACTCTATACTGGATCGCTCAATATCACTGCAGGCCCTGTAGGCATCCTGAACCACCTGCAGCTGGAAAAATCTGTACGGCTGAGCGCCGGTCTCAAAACTCTGACCCCGCACCACAAAGTTAGCCTTGCCATCATTCTGCCCCAGATATCGGGATGCCCTGTCGCCACTGGCTACCGGGTTGGTGGCCAGCCATTCATTAATGGATTGCGCAGCTGCTTTGGTTTCCGGCAACAAATCTTCCGCCGCAATGCGCAGCACAGCCAGCAGAGTCTCCGGAATCTGGTCATCAGCCAGAAAGCCAGAACCGGCATCATAGTGCTCCGGGGCATCCTGATTTGCGCGATTCATCCGCTCAACCCAGCGATAAACATGCACCGCCTGCTGCTGCATTAGCTGCATTGGTTTTGGGTCGCGGCCCAGATGGGCAAACAGTGGTGCTAAAAGACCAAAGTCACCAATGCAGGGCTTCCAGCCCAGCAGATAGGGATATTGCTCAAAATGCTTGTCCAGAGCCAGTAAAAACTCCATATACAGCGTCTCTACCAG
>CAXAJC010000047.1:0-12380 GCA_963969005.1 uncultured Cellvibrionales bacterium
CTCTCTGAACGACTGACAGACCGTAGACAGATAGAGCTGGAGATTGAGCCCTTTTAAAAAGGTCACGCGCCCCACCATAAGGCCAATATCAGGATCCTCTGCGTCATCAGCAACAGATTCAAATAACTTGAAATAGCAGTTTACGGGAAAGCGGCGATCGGGAATTTTTAACTCAGAGGCATCCAGCCCGGCCTTTACCAGCAGTCTATTGATATCCAGCCCCAGCTGCTCACTCACCTGCAACAATGTGTTGATCGGCGCTGCATAAACAGTCCAGTTAGGATTGATAAGACGCTCATTGTTCAGGTTTGGTGACATGTTGAAACTGATTTTCGTCCGTTGACAGAACGACCACTTTACCACCAGCCAAGAAACTCATTCAACGGTTGCCTGCAATACAGAGATCTATCTTATGGTCTATTGCCTATTTATAGATGACATTCAACAAAATACTGTATATATTAACAGTACTTAAAATAACAACACCTTGACCCAGCACTTCTATTTTTATGGCTAATACAGAGACAATATCCAGCCTCCTGGCACGTCAGGACACTTGGCGCGGCCGCAGTCAACGCCGCTCTCGCCCAGTGCTGTCCACAGGCTACAACAGCCTGAACCTGCTATTGCAGGGCGGCTGGCCAACCGCCTCAGTCACTGAACTATTACCCAGACAATTCGGTATAGGCGAACTGAGCCTGCTATTACCCCTGTTAAAAAACCACAGTAACAATAACCGTTTGTGCCTGTGGCTCGATCCTCCCTACCAACCCTATGCCCCCACATTAGCAGCGGCGGGCATAGCACTGGAGCAACTATTGATTGTACGCAGCAAAAGCCCCAGAGAATGGCTGTGGGCGGCAGAGCAGTCTATTCGCAGCGGTGCTTTATTACTGGCCTGGGCGCGGCAAAAGGCGCCCAGCTATACAGATATGCGCAAGTTGCAACTGGCTGCCGCAGATAGCAGCAATGCCGCTTTTTTATTTAGCTCCCTCAGTTCATTGGTCACATCTTCACCAGTGGCACTGCGACTGGAACTGGAGAGCCTGCAGGTGAATGAGCTACTGCTGACAGTGCGCAAAATGCGCGGTGCCGCTCCAGGGGCACAGCTACACCTGCCACTGGCCGAGTCCGGTACACAGACTGCCCGGAGAACCCATCTGGCACAGCTGCCGGCAGATCGGCACTATAGTTATGGCGATTATGGCAGCCAGGCTAAAAAACTGAGAAGCTAAAAGAGCTAGAGGGCTAAAGCGCCAAATGATAAAAAGTAACAGGCAGATAAAAGATATCTGGTTGTATCTGCATTTTCCCCTGCTGTCACTTGAGGCGTTATTGCCACAGCTGCCTACAGAGCAGAGACAAAAACCTATTGCTGTTATTGACCTGCAAAAAAATACTCAACGGGTTCTGTGCTGCAACAGCCAGGCCAGTGCCTGGGGCATAGAACCCAGTCTGTCAGTGTCTACCGCTCTGGCCCTCTGCCCAGAATTAATAGTGTTGCCCAGACAGATTGAATCAGAGCAGGATTGCCAGCAACAACTAGCCCTGCTCGGCTATAGGTTTACTCCGCTGGTTATTGTCCATGATTATGCCGGACTGTGGCTCGAGATAGCGGGCTGCGATCAATTATTTAAAGGCTACAATAGCCTGCTAGGAAAGCTGGGAAGCCAACTTCAGCATCAGGGAATTACCTCGGTCAATGGTATAGGGCCGAATCCACTTGCCGCACAATTGCTGTGCCAGAGTCACTTTCAAACAGAGCTTCCCAGCAATAGCGAAATACAGCATCGCCTGGCAACCACTGCACTGCATCAATTAAAAACCAGCCGCAAGCAGCAACAGAGTTTTAAGCAGCTAGGGCTGAGAACTCTGGGAGATTTGCTCGCCCTGCCCCGTACTGAATTGAGCCGCCGCTTTGATGCGCAGCTTATGGACAGCATAGCGCAGCTCAACAACGAACAGCCCTTTAACGCCCCGCACTTTCAACCAGCCAACAGCTTTCGTGATCTTATACAAAACCCTCAGGGTCTATTTAGCAAAGAGAGCTTACTGTTCCCGATGAAGACATTGCTACAGCGGCTGTGCAATTATCTGATGGCAAGGCAGTGCCATTGTCAGGAGATTGAATGGCACTTTGAGCCATTAATAGGAGAGTCCAGACAGATGCGCATACAGCTCTCTGGTAGCCAAAACAGTTGGTCTAACCTGTTGATGCTCAGCCGTTTACAGCTGGATCAGTTAGAACTGCCGGGCAGCATTGAACAGATTATTCTCACCACGGAGCAGTTTGTCGATATGCCCATGGGCATGTTTAATCTGGATCTATTTGGCGACAACGATTCGGCACAGCAATCCTGTGATCTGATTGATAGTCTCAACGCACGACTAGGCGTTGAAGCTCTGTCGCAGCCTGTACTCCACCAGAATTATCTGCCGGAGCAAGCCAGCACATTGGCAGCGCCGGGGCAGCATATAAATACAGCCATCAATGACAGGCTAAAAGCACCGCAACCGGTCTGGTTGTTAAGTGAACCTGCCCCAGTGCAAATGCGCAATCAACAGCTGTACTGGCATCAGCCTCTGAGTATTATCAGTGGACCAGAGCGCTTGTGCGGCAACTGGTGGCAGGCCGAGCAACAGCGCGATTACTATCTGGCCTGTGATAGCAGAGGCGCGCGTTACTGGTTATATAGAGAAACCAGCAGTCAGCGCTGGTTTGTTCATGGTTTGTTTTCCTGACTGGCAACCAATAATCAAAGAAGTACTGCTTATCAAATTGGCACTACTTGTCAAATTGCTCTTTTAACTTAAACTTCTGCACCTTGCCCGCCGGGTTTCTCGGCAGCAGATCAATCAGATGCAACTGGCTGGGCAGCTTGTAACGGGCCAGAGACTCACCGGCGAAGTCGCGCAGATCTTCCAGACTCAGTTCCGCGCCCTCTTCCAGTACTGCAATAGCGGTGACTGCCTCACCCCATTTTTCGTCGGGCAGGCCAATCACTGCTACTTCAAGAATCGAAGGATGGCCATAGAGAATACTTTCGACCTCCGCAGGATAGACATTCTCAGCACCAGTAATCACCATATCTTTTACCCGGTCACAGAGAAACAGAAAGTCCTCATCGTCCAGGTAGCCAATATCACCACTGTGGAACCAGCCCTGGGTATCAATCGCCTCAGCCGTGGCATCTTCGCGATTCCAGTAACCCTTCATCACATTGGGGCCTTTGATACAGACCTCGCCATGGACACCAGCAGCAACAGGATTATTCTGCTCATCGACAATCCGTACCTCGGTAAACATAGGCGCCTTACCCGCAGAGCCCACCTTAACCATCGCCAGATCACTGGCCAGCAGACTAGCAAAAGGGGCAGTTTCAGTCAGACCATAACCCTGACAGAAGTTAATGCCCCGCTCACCATAGGTTTTAATCAACGGCACTGGCACCGGTGCTCCACCGCAGGTCAATGTAGCAATACTCGACAGATCTGTGCTGGCAAAACTCTCGTGCTGCACCATCATCAGGAACATGGTTGGCGCACCAAACATAGTGGTGACCTGATGCTTCTCAATTAATGACAGCACCTCACCTGCATCAAAGCTGCGCAGGAGCACTACTTCAACGCCTTTACCCAGAGATAGCAGCGTGGTGACATTGAGACCACCAATATGAAAGAGCGGTGCACAGGTTAAAGTGGTGCCCGACAGGCCATCTTCACCAAAGCACACATTAATGCTATTCCAGAAAATATTGCCATGGGTCAGCATGGCGCCCTTGGGCAGGCCCGTGGTTCCGGAGGTATACATAATAAAAGCCACATCATCGGCGTCCACCTTCTCGCTGGCTTCAATTGCTGTGGCTGCGGCCATTAATGGCTCCAGAGGCTCCCAGTTATCTGCGTCAGCCTCAGCGGTGATGTAGCGAGTGCATTGCAGATGATCCCGCTCAGAGTCAATTAACGGGCGCAACATATCGTCTGCCACCATAGTGCTAATACCTGCATCATTGGCAATAAAACGAACTTCAGGGCCAGTCAGGCGAAAATTTAGAGGTACAAATACCGCACCCAGACAGCCACAGGCATAGAGCATCTCTAAAAATATCGGATGGTTAAGGCCGATATAACCCACCCGATCACCAGCGGAAATGCCCCCGGCACGGAGCACCGCCGCCATGCGTCGCACACGGTCTCCCAGCTCAGCAAAGGTCTGAGTCGTGCCTTCGAAGGTCAGCGCCCGCTGATCAGGTGAAATCGCCGCGCGGCGAAGAATGGTTTGACCTAAACCTATATCGGCAGTCTGTATATTTGGCATAAAAAATCCCCAAGATGTATACGCTGGCAGGTTCCTCGCTATTCCGCGGCTAACCCTTATTGTTAGTTTTGCGCAATCATAAAAGCTGCGTCTGCAAATATCTATAACCTCATCAGATATTTGGCATGCTTTCTGCTACCTTTCATGGCAGAACAGAGATTTAACCCCTGAAATAAAAGCAGACCAAGCGCCAGGACAGGTAATGGGTATCAAAAACAGTGCGGAGACTTCCAACTTGGTGCGCCAGCGCACCGGTATGGGGCAAAAATCACCATGAGACTGATCTTTACCGACCTTGATGGCAGCCTGCTCGACCACAATACCTACAGTTTTGCCCCTGCAGCTGAATTATTGCTGGCGCTTGAGCAACAGCAAATTCCGGTTATCCCAGTGACCAGCAAAACCCGTGCTGAGGTAATGGCTCTGCGGCAAACCTTGCATAACCAGCATCCATTTATTATTGAAAATGGCGCCGCCATCTGCATCCCCCGCGGGTATTTCCGCCACTGCCCAGAGGACGCTGAGGCCATCGACAAGCAATGGTTAATTTGCAACAGCCAGCCTCGCCATCAATGGCTGGAGCTGCTAAATAAGGTGGGCCCTGAGTTTACCGATGAATACCAAACATTTAGCTCCATCTGTGCTAACGGGGGCATTGCAGCACTGGCCGAACTGACTGGCCTTAGCATTGAACAGGCAGCTCTGGCCCAGCAACGGGAATACAGCGAACCTATTCACTGGCTGGGTAATGCTGACCGCAAAGCCGAGTTTATTGCTCAACTGACCAGTGCCGAGGGCCATCTGCTCCAGGGCGGGCGCTTTTTAACTCTGGGGGGCAACACCAACAAAGGTCTGGCACTACTGCAACTACAGGCTATTTATACAGCCAACAGTAATCAGCCCCACCAGTCTATTGCCATCGGCGATAGCGATAACGATATTAGTATGCTTGAAGCTGCAGATGCGGCACTGATTATTGCCTCGGCCAATCATCCTGCGCCAGAGATCAACCCAAGAGAGCATCTGTTTGTAAGCAAGGCCACCGGACCCCAGGGTTGGGTCGAAGGGGTAACAGCCTGGCTTGCCAATGATTAATCACAACCATTACGACTAAAGCTGAGAAACCTATGGGCGACTTTCACCAAAACGGAAATATTACTACCTTACACAATCTGTCTCGCCGACCTCTGGCGGAAATGGAACAGGAACTGTTTTCCTTTTCTAAAACCAGGCCCATGGGGCTTATTCTTCCCTCGCTGTTTTCCGAGCTGGAAGGAGAAGCTATGCCTAATATTATTAAAGAACTGAAGCAGGTACCCTATCTCAGCCAGATCGTCATTGGTCTGGATCGCGCTGATAAAAGTCAATACAGGGAAGCCCTGTCATTTTTCTCAACATTGCCCCAGCACCATCGAGTGTTATGGAATGACGGCCCACGTCTCAAAGCACTGGATGCAAAATTACAGGCTCTGGATCTGGCCCCCAAGGAGCTGGGTAAAGGCCGCAATGTCTGGTACTGCATGGGCTACACATTGGCCTCAAACAAGGCAGAATCTGTCGCCCTCCACGACTGCGATATCACCACCTACAGCCGTGAGCTATTGGCCCGGCTGATATACCCTGTCGCCAACCCTCGATTTAACTACGAGTTCTGCAAAGGCTATTACGCCCGCGTGGCCAATGGCAAAATCAATGGTCGGGTTTCAAGACTGCTGGTTTCACCCCTGTTGGGCGCGTTAAAAAAGACTGTGGGCCCCACAGACTATTTAAATTATATGGATAGCTACCGCTATCCACTGGCCGGAGAATTTTCCTTCCGCCGGGATGTGCTCAATGATATCCGCATACCCAGTGACTGGGGTTTGGAAATTGGTGTGCTCTCCGAAATGTATCGCAACTATGCCAAAAGCCGACTCTGTCAGGTAGATATCGCCGACAATTATGACCACAAACACCAGAAACTCTCCCTGGATAATGATGCAGATGGGCTATCAAAAATGTCCATTGATATCGCCAAAGCACTGTTCCGTAAACTAGCCACCCAGGGCGAAGTATTCAGTACCGAAGCCTTCCGCTCTCTCAAGGCAACCTATTACCGGCTGGCCCTGGATACCATTGAGACTTGTCACAACGACGCTATTATGAATGGACTGACATTAGATATTCATGAAGAGGAATTGGCGGTAGAAATGTTTGCCGAAAATATTATTAAGGCTGGTGAAGTATTTTTTAATGCACCTATGGAAAGGCCATTTATACCCAGCTGGAATCGAGTAGTCAGTGCTATCCCGAATATCTTTGAGCAGCTGGTCGAGGCGGTTGAAGCAGACAATAAAGAGTTTGCCCAATAATGGAAGATTTACTGCCAGCAAAAGTCCAGCAACATCTTGAACTGATCTACCGAGATACAGACGTGACTGATCTCGGGAATCTGAGCAAACAACTGATCGAACTGATGGGCCTGACCGATAAAGAGATGATTGAAAATCGCAGTATCAATCATTGGGATGAAACCCACAGTCTGGTAATCACCTACGGTGACTCAGTGTTGCAGGAGGGTACAAAACCTCTGCAAACATTAAAGCGATTTTTAGATAAGTACCTGCGCAGTTCTATCAGTGGTGTGCATATTCTGCCCTTCTACCCCTTTACCTCAGATGATGGTTTTTCCGTTATGGACTATTCCAGCGTCAATGAATCACTGGGTGACTGGAATCATATTAATACCATTGCCAACGACTATGCACTGATGGCTGATCTGGTTATCAACCACTGCTCTGCCCGCAGCCTGTGGTTTGAAAACTTTACCAAAGGGCGAGATCCCGGCCGTGGGTTTTTCTTCACCGCCAGCCCAGAGGATGACCTTAGTGCCGTGGTACGTCCGCGCACCAACAATCTATTGCGGGAAGTTGAGACCCCAGAGGGAACCCAGTATGTCTGGTGTACATTTAGCCATGATCAGGTTGATCTGAACTTTCGCAATCCCCTGGTACTCAAGCAGTTTCTCAGCATTATTAAACAGTACCTAGACAATGGCGTGCGCATCTTTCGTCTCGATGCCATTGCTTTTCTGTGGAAGGAGATTGGCACCAATTGCCTCAACCTGGAACAGACCCATGAGATGGTGCGGCTGTTTCGTACCCTGATCGAACAGGCCCAACACGATGCCATTATTATTACTGAAACCAATATCCCCAACCGGGAAAATATCGCCTACTTTGGCAATGCCGACGAAGCCCACTGCGTCTATAACTTCTCTCTGCCGCCGCTGCTGGTGAACAGCCTCGTGACCGGCAACTGTGTCTACCTCAAACAATGGATGATGAGCATGCCACCCGCGCGCAATGGAACGGCCTACTTTAACTTTGTCGCCTCCCACGATGGTATTGGTTTGAGACCAGCAGAGGGACTGCTGAGTGATGCCGAGATCAATACCCTGGTTGAAACCATGCAGGGTTTTGGCGGCCATATCTCCTGGCGGGCACTGGACGATGGCGGCAGCAAACCCTATGAAATTAATATCGCCCTGTTTGATGCATTGCAGGGCACAGTCAACGGCCCGGACGATCTTGGTTTGCAGCGCTTTATTTGCGCCCACGCAATTATGCTAGGCCTAGAAGGTATTCCCGCCCTATATATTCACAGCCTACTGGGCACCCACAATGATCATCAGCGGGTTGAGAACAGCGGCCACAACCGCGCGATCAACCGTCATCAATGGGATTACAACCAGCTTGAAACATTACTGGCGGATCCAGATAGCAGTCATCACCTGGTCTACAATCAGCTTAAACAGCTACTTAAAATACGCCGCCGACAAAGCGCATTTCATCCTAATGCTACCCAGTTCACATTGCATCTCGGCGACCAACTGTTTGGCTTCTGGCGCCAGAGCCTCGACCGCCAGCAAAGCATATTTTGTATCAGCAATATCAGTGATCAGGTACAAACATTATCCTTTGCCGCGATTAATCTGATCGACAATGAACAGTGGCAAGACCTGATTACCGGCCAGCCTTGTTCTGTGGAAATCCATGACTCTGGTGAGCAGGGAATAAACATGCAGCCCTACCAAACAGTTTGGATTACTAATAGCCCTGCATAGGGGACAGAAACGAAATTAAGCTATATATACAGCTTATGTGGAATTTTCTCAGCACCATAGATATACTGTTTATATATACAGTATTTATTCCTAATAGCAGTTGTATATCTTATGTCCTATGCCGAACTTCATTGCGTCAGCAACTTTACGTTTCTGCGCGGGGCTTCCCACCCTCGGGAATTAGTTGAGACTGCCAGTGCGCTGGGCTACACAGCACTGGCTATTACCGACGAATGCTCGTTAGCCGGGGTAGTTAAAGCCCATGTCGCCGCCCGGAACTGTGGCCTGGCATTAATTATTGGCGCCGAGTTTCAGTTGCAGGGCCAGCGGCTTATTGCATTGGTTAGCAATCGCCAATCCTATGGCGAGTTATCGGCATTAATTACCCTGGCCCGCAGACGCAGCAGCAAAGGCGAGTATCGCCTCGAATGGCCAGACTTTAGCGGCAAACTGCCCAACACATTATTAATCTGGTTGCCCAGCGGTGATCTTGAGCCCGACCATGAAGTGGGCGAGCGCCTGAGCTACTGGTTTAAAGATCGACTGTGGATTGGCGTCGAGCATCTGCTGGATGGCAATGAAACCTATCAATATTACTATTACCGCAATCTGGCTGCCCTGTGGCAACTGCCTATGGTCGCCTGCGGCGATGTACATATGCACAGCAAAGAGCGCCGCGCATTGCAGGACACATTGACCGCTATTCATCACAGTTGCTCAGTGATGGAGCTTGGGGAGCGACGCTTCCCCAATGCCGAGCGGCGCCTGCGCAGCCTGCCCCATCTTAAGAAACTCTATCCCGCCGCCCTGCTGGCAGAGACATTAACCATTGCCAAACGCTGCCAATTTAGCCTTGAAGAACTGCGCTACGAATACCCTAACAACGTAGTGCCAAGCCATTTAACCCCAGCAGAACAGCTGCGCCTATTGACCGAGCAAGGAGCCGAAAAACGCTGGCCCAAAGGCCTCTCTGCAAACGTGCGCCAGCAGATTGAATATGAGCTTAAGGTGATAGAGCAACTGCACTACGAATGTTATTTTTTAACCGTTCATGACTTGGTAGCCTTTGCCCGCAGTCGCAATATTCTCTGTCAAGGCCGCGGCTCTGCCGCCAACTCTGTGGTCTGCTACTGTCTGTTTATTACCGAAGTCTCGCCGGACCAGGTGTCATTATTATTTGAGCGCTTTATCTCCACCGAACGCAATGAGCCCCCGGATATAGATGTGGACTTTGAGCACGAACGCCGGGAAGAAGTCATTCAATATATCTACCAGCGCTACAGCCGCGAACATGCCGCTCTGGCCGCCACAGTTATCACCTACAGGCCCCGCAGTGCAGTGCGCGATGTGGGCAAAGCTCTGGGGCTGGATCCATTATTTATCGAGCAACTCAGCCAGTCATTATCCTGGTGGGATCGCAGCGGTGATCTGCAAGCGCAGTTTGAAAAGGCCGGTGCCCGGGGTCATATGGCCGAGCATTTTTATAATCTACTGCAAGAGATCCTCGGCTTCCCCCGCCACCTGTCCCAGCATGTGGGCGGTTTTATTATAACCAAGAGCCCCATCAGCACATTGGTGCCGGTGGAAAATGCCAGCATGCCCGACCGCACCGTAATTCAGTGGGACAAAGAAGATATCGAAGTATTGGGCCTGCTAAAAATCGATATTCTGGCCCTGGGCATGCTCACCGCCATCCATCGCTGCTTTGATCTTATTGGCCATTATCAGGGCACCGAACTCAGTATGCAGTCTATTCCTAAAGATGACACAGCCACCTACGATATGCTGTGCAAAGCCGATTCTGTCGGCGTATTCCAGATTGAGTCCCGGGCGCAGATGGCCATGCTGCCGAGACTAAAACCGCGTAACTTTTATGATCTGGTTATTGAAATCGCCATAGTGCGGCCCGGACCTATTCAGGGCGGCATGGTGCACCCCTATCTCAAACGTCGCCAAGGACTGGAACAGGTCACCTACCCCCACCCGGATATTAAAAATGTACTTGAGCGCACCTTGGGTATTCCAGTGTTTCAGGAGCAGGTAATCAGACTAGCCATGGTCGCCGCAGGCTTTAGTGGCGGCGAAGCCGATCAGCTACGCCGGGCAATGGCCAGCTGGGGCAAAGGCGGAGAGCGCAATAATCAGCTGCTGGGGTTTCAGCAAAAATTAACCGATGGCATGTTAGCCCGTGGTTACACATTAGACTTTGCCGAACGGCTGTTCCGCCAAATTCAGGGCTTTGGTGTCTATGGCTTTCCTGAATCCCATTCCGCCAGCTTCGCCCTGCTGGCCTATGTCTCCGCCTGGCTAAAATGCCATTACCCCGCCGCCTTCTGCTGCGCCATTATGAACAGCCAACCCATGGGCTTTTACAGTCCCTCCCAGCTAGTGCAGGATGCTCAGCGCCACAGCATAGAGGTCAGGCCCATAGATGTGCTTCACAGCCAATGGGATCACAGTCTTGAGGGTGATATTAATAACCCCACCCTGCGTCTGGGATTTCGTTTGATCAAAGGCTTTTCCCACAGAGCTGCCCAGAGAATTATCCGCAGTGACCGGCAGTTTATTAATATCCCCCAACTCACCAGCAAAACCAGACTGTCTCAGGCCGATCTAAGCCTGCTTAGCAGCGCCGGTGCCCTCGCTTCCATTAGCAGCAATCGTCGTCAGGCCCATTGGCAGGCTCTGGCCACAGACCCCAGCGAACAGCTATTACCCATAGATCACAGCCAAGCGCCCCTACAGCCTCCCAGTGAAACCGAAGAGCTGTATGCCGACTACAGCAATACAGGTCTGTCTCTGGGCCGTCACCCTATGGAGCTACTTCGCGAGCAGTTTCCGGTTTTCCGACAGTGCAAACGCCATATTGATTTAGCCGATCTGGGCCACCGTCGCTTTGTGCGTATCGCCGGACTAGTGACCGGCAAACAGCGCCCGGGCACCGCCTCCGGTGTAGTGTTTTTAACCCTGGAAGATGAGACAGGCAATAGCAATGTGGTGGTCTGGCAAAGCGTACAGAAAAGCTGCCGTCAGGCGCTGTTAAAGGCCCAACTGCTAATGGTTAAAGGTGTGGTGGAAACTGATGGCGCAGTGGTTCATGTGATTGCCCAAGAGTTGACGGATTGCTCTGAGTTGCTGACTCGGGCTGATAGGGTTGGCTAATGATAAAAGGTCCTTCGGCTACGCCTCAGGATAACATGCCACACCGTTATCCTACCCGCCCTGTCATCCTGAGCGCAGCGACGGATCTCTCTGACCCCGCAGTCAACAAGTTTCACCGTTAGGTTTAGCCAACTGTAGTAGGATAGCGAAAAATAATAATTACACCTGTAAACTCTAGTCTATGGAATAACAGGCAATAATAAGAACAATAAATTAAAGGGGCTATCGCAATGAAAAGCTTTTCTAAAAAAGTCGCAGTAATCACCGGTGCTGGCTCAGGTATGGGGCGCTATCTGGCCATATTACTCGCCAAAGCCGGGGCCAATATCGCCGCCTGTGAGATCAATAAAGCCACCCTCGCAGAGACCGTTACCATGCTCGCAGACTATCAGGTTAAAGTCTCTAGTCATATTCTTGATGTGGCTGACAAAGCCGCCATTGAAGCACTGCCCGAGCAGGTGATTGCCGAACATGGCTGTGTTGATCTGGTATTTAACAATGCAGGGGTAACCGTTGACTCAACCTTTGAAGAGATGTCCGAGGCCGACTGGGACTGGGTATTCAATATCAATCTGCAGGGCGTGATTAATTCCAGTCGTGCCTTTTTGCCCCATTTAAAACAGCGCCCGGAAGCGGCCCTAATCAATACCTCCTCTATTTTTGGCATGATTGCTTTGGAGCGACAGTCGGTTTACCACACCGCCAAATTTGCCGTGCGTGGCTTTACCGAGTGTCTGGCCAAGGAAATGAAAGGCAGCAATGTGCAGATTCACTGTGTGCACCCCGGTCATATAG
>CAXAJC010000048.1:0-12334 GCA_963969005.1 uncultured Cellvibrionales bacterium
GCGTGATATCGGTAACAAAGGTGAAGGCATTGCTCAGCTGGTTCTTGGTCTCTATGCCTGCACCAGCAATAATCATGGGCACGCGCATACCGCCCTCACCCAGATAAAATTTGTAATAGGCTAGCGGTGATGCAGCAGCACTGGAAAAACCGGGGTTAATAGCATTAAAACTACCTTTTAGGCCCAGAGTTTCATAGTCGACACTGTAATCCTGAGTGGCCAGACCGCGGCTATTACTCCAGGAATTTTGAACCGGCTCGCCCATAGCTTCGGCGCCATTATCTGAGGAAAAAATAAATACAGTATTGTCGTATTCCCCTATGGCTTTTAAGTGTTTCACCAGGCGGCCAATATGATGATCCATAGCCTCAACCATGGCGCCGTAAACTGCCATACGCTTAGCTTCATAGGCTTGCTCATCAGCATTTAAAGCATCCCAGTCGGCGGTGCTGGCCATAGTTACCATGGCACTATCCGCTGGCACTATTCCCAATTCAATAGCGCGCGCAAGTCGCTCTGCGCGTAGGGCGGTCCAGCCATCATCGTAGACACCCATATAGCGATCAATATATTCCTGGGGTGCCTGCACCGGAATATGCACCGCCTGAAATGGCACATAGGCAAAGAAAGGCTGGCCATCACCCTGATTGCTATCGATAAATTCAATAGTTTTATCCACTAAAAAGCGCGATGAATAAAAGTCCTCGGGAAGTTGATACTCTTGTCCATCCGCATACCAGTTAGCTTTTTTATAGATAGGCAGATAGGGTTTCTGCTCCCAGTTGTCAGCACCGGAATCCCCCAGCGCCACCGTGCGTTCAAAGCCCCGCGAACTGGGCAGCTGATCCGGGGTTTGACCCAGATGCCACTTGCCCGCCATATAGGTGTGATAGCCAGCGTCCTGTAACAATGTCGCCACAGTCACCACATTGTGGCCCAGGGTGCCAGAATAATGGCTGTGCTGGGACTGCTCCGGCGGAATCATTTCTGGAATATTGGGCACACCTGAGCGATGGCTATCCACACCAGTCAACAACATGGCCCGGGACGGCGCGCAGTTAGCGCCGGTATGGTAGTTGGTAAAGCTAACACCCTGCTCCGCCAGTGCCGAAATACTCGGCGTATGGATTTCACTGCCATAGGAAGCAAGGTCGGTAAAGCCCAGATCATCGGCCAGAATCAAAACAATATTGGGACTCTCTTGAGCCTTTACCAGTGCGGACTGACCCAGTGACATTAACAGTAGCAATAAAAGAGTCAGTGGCCGGCACCGGCCTAAAAGGGATTTCACTCTTAGTCCTCGTCAGCTAACCGGGTCGAGCCAAGATAGAGAACCACACAGGCAATAATTTCCACAGCAATCATATCCACCGCCAGACTGGCACCGTGAAACATCCATGCCATAGTGCGCATAATCGCGGTGAGACCCAGCAGAATAATCGGCGGGTAATACCAAAAGCGGCGACCGCTGGTCAGCGCCAGCAGAATAAAAATGGCCAGAGATAGAAAGAAGGCACCCAGATCACCAATTTGCGAACTCAGACCCAGCCCCTCCATTAATGTCATACCAAATTCTGCGGCAACACCTTCCGGTGCCACCAGCCAGCGCAGGCCAATCGAAGCAAAAATCAAGGCCAGTAAAGCCACCACAATTTTAAGGACTTTATTCATTATTATTTTCCTAATGTTTGAAGTTTGATTTCAGGATTTAAACCACATCCAGGACTTGAATAACCGGTGCAGCAGACACCAGCCCACCCATCATTTTCTGGGCTTCAAGAAAGTAATCCGTCTTGCCATGGGCATCAATATCAGCGGCACTGCGATACTGTTCCATCACCACATATTCCTGTGGGTTAGATTTGCTGCGGTGCAATGCATAGAGCAACGTCCCTTCCTCATTGGCCAATACCTTTTCTGTGAGGCCCTTAAACAGGGTTTCAAATTCTTCGTTTTTACCTTCCTGAACGCTAATTGTTGCCAGTACTCCCAGTGCCATAATGGCCTCCTGATGTTATTAATTTAATCCAATACTATTGATAATCACGGCCCTGGTATCCATAGGATTAATCACCCCATCGATCTCCAAAAATGCCGCTGCTTCCGCTGCCTTGCCGCCCTCGTACATCTTGGCCACCAGCTTGTTAAACAGATCCTCCCGCGCCTCGCCTTCAAGTTCTTCCAGCTCTTTTTTATAACCCAGCTTCACCGCACCTTCGAGACCCATGCCACCAAATTCACCCATGGGCCAGGCGGCACTGTAGACCGGCTTAACAAAGGAACTACCGGCCATGGCCATAGCGCCCAGACCATAAGCCTTGCGCACAAAAATACATACCAGGGGTGACTTAAGATTCGCCCCCGCTGTAAATAGCTCGGCCATCTTGCGGGCGGCACCCTCTGCTTCACTGTCCGGCCCGACCATAAAGCCCGGGGTATCACAGAGGCTAACCACGGGCAGAGAAAAACTGCTGCAAAGATTTAAAAACCGTGCCGTCTTGGCCGCAGACAAGGCATCCACGGCACCACCCAGCACCTTATTGTCATTGGCGATCAAGCCACAGGGGTGGCCTTCAATGCGCACAAAACCAGTGATGATGGTTTTGCCATAGTCCGGCTGTAACTCCAAAAAGCTATTGTCGTCGGCCAACACAGTAATCAGCTTTCTAATATCGTAGGTGTAGCGTCTGTCCTCTGGCATTATGCTTTGCAACAGCGTTTGATCTGCAGCAGTCCAGTCTTTGAGGGGACCCTGAAAATATCCCAGCACCTGTTGGGCCAGCACTGTCGCTTCTGTCTCATCTGCGGCCAGAATATCAATCACCCCATTTCTGGTATTAACCTCCGCAGGGCCAATCTCCTCTGCCGCAAAAGTTCCCAACCCGCCGCCTTCAATCATGGCCGGGCCAGCCATACCTATATAGGACGACTTGGTAGCAATACAAATATCAGCACCTCCATAGAGAGCTGCATTACCGGCAAAGCAGTAGCCATTGTTGACCACAATGCGGGGTACAACTCCCGCTAGCTGACTCCACACCAGCCAGGTGGTGATATTAAGACCTGCTATCTGAGTACTGACATCTGTATCTCCGGGGCGGCCACCGCCGCCCTCGGTATACATCACCACAGGCAATGATCGCTCGGTCGCTACCTCTAACATTCGGTCTATCTTGGCATGGTGGAAAAATCCCTGAGTACCGGCCAAGCTCATATAATCATTAATAATCACCACCGCCTGAGACTGGTCAGCCCCAAACAGGTCGGTATTAATTCTGGCCAATCCGGTAATCACACCATCGGCAGCAGTTTTGGATTTTAGCTCTTCAGCACTGCGGCGATTGCGCTGGGCAGCAACGGCAAACTGCCCATACTCAACAAAGCTGCCCCCGTCCACCAGATGTTCGAGATTCTCCCGGGCAGTGCGATAACCTTTGCCATGGCGCTTTTCGACATCTGCGGTACGATTGCCATCCAGCGACTGCGCGACGCGATCCATAAATGGGCCTATGCTGTGATGATCCGATTGTTTTGATGCCATAAAAAAACCTTATTAAGACTCTGTGGGCAGCGCCAACTGACGTTCAATTTCCCGGGCCACCAACCATAGCCTGTCCTGACCCCAGAGTGCCAGCGCCGACTCACCCTGTTTGTCCAGCAGACGAAAACTCGGCACACCCCAGAGACCAGCCTGATACATGGCCAATCGATTGCTCTCCAATATCTCCTGCCAGCCAGACTGACCCAGCAGGGTTTTAGCCACAGACCAGTCAAGTCCGGCTTTTTCAACAACCAGTTTAAGGCCGCGATTATTATTGGTATTGACCCCCTGGGCAAAGGCGGAACTTAGAAAGCTGGATATTAATTGGTTGCCCAAACCCTGCTCACAGGCCCAGGGGTAAAGCGAATAACAGCGCCGCGCGGGCTCGCCAATGGGGTCATAAAAGTTACCAAAGGCCACCCCGGCACTGCGCGCCTCACGGGCAGCATCTGTAAAGATATACATGCCTTTCTCACGAGTCGCAGGCACACCGCGCATGACCATGGGCAGTACTGGGCGCACCACCAGCTTAACCCCGGTCTTCTCCGCCAGAGCCAATGTCTGGTCAAAGACCATGGCGGTATAGGGACTGCGCAATGAAGGGTAGATCTCCAATGTCAGGCTGCCATTGTCTTTGTGCTTGCCCGCCTCAACCGCAAAACGCGGCATTAACATGGGCTGCTGAGGATTATTGTCCGCTCCCAGTTCAGCCAGACGCGCCTCTAAGTAATGTAGCCGGTCGATACCCCAATACCATTCCTCACCATAGTAGAACATGGCTCCGGAATAATGTTTTAACTCGGCGCGCCGGGCATTGCCCTGGGCCAAACATGCTTTAAGTTGTTCCTCTGATACGCAACCATGCTGCTCTGCCAATGTATTTAGAGCTGCAGTATCACCAGACCACAGAGCAGTGCCGACAGCAGCAGCCAGTGAAATAAAGCTCGTATCCTCTTGGGCAGCCAGTATTGACCCTGCTTTGGCAATTGCCACAGGATCCGGAAGCCCCTTTGCCTTGGGGAAATTCAGATGGTAATGGGGAGCGATAAACGCGGAGTCATACCGGGACAGTTTCAATAGCAGATCAGGCTCAACGCTATTACCCCCGGACGGTCCATTGACCAGATAACAGCGCAGATCAATATCATAGCGCTGGCTCAGGGATTGCAGTACCTGAGCCGCCAGATGACTATAGCCATCCTCCACCTGGTGAAAGTATTCAACCACATGTCTGGCACCGGCAGCGCGTCGGCGTTTTTCAACGTTTGCCCGTTTTTTAGCCTGCCGCCGGGGGCTGACAACATGGGTCATAACCTTGGAGGACAGCCAGCGGAACACAGCGCTCGGGTCCATAGTAGCCACCCCACCCTGCTCTTTAAATTGCTCCGCCATACTCAGCCTCTGGTTATTTTCGTTATTGAGATCAGCGGCTAAGTTAGCAGCTTATGGGCATAAAATAAACTGGCATAGATACTGTTAATTAATTATGCTTAGTGAAAATAATAAGAGGCACCCCCCAATGAGTCTTATCGATAAGCTGTTTCCCAAACAAGCCAGCAACGATTATCAGGGTAATAACATCGCCCTGTATGTGTTTTATCTGTTGATCGCCATTTACACCTTTCGCGGCTTTATGCATTTTCTCGCGGACGATGGCGGCATTAACAGCATTGCCTCAATTATTATCTTCCCCTTTGCGGAGGGCGCTCCCGACCCTAACAATGTGATTTATCTGTTTGCCTCACTGTGGGGATCAGCTCAGCTGATAACCCTGGCTATTTTTTATATCTGCATGTGGCGCTATCGCAACCTGCTACCGCTGCTGTGGCTTACCGTGGTGGCCGAAGTACCTATGCGTATGGCAGCAGGCACCATGCATCCATTGTCAGCACCCTATTACGAACATGTGCCCCCGGGGGCTGTGAGCAATCTGCCCCTGCTGGCTATAGCCTGCATTATGCTGGCCCTGTCCCTCCAGAATAAAAAGACATAGATCAGGCCCGGAGAATAATCTGCTCACAGCCAGTGCCTTCCAGGATTGTGTCCACACGGGCCTTGTCGGCCTCTGTTAATGCCTGATATTCGGCATTAATCCACTGTAGGCACTTGCCCTGGTAATTAAACGTCTGCTGAGTCCAGTGGCTGCCATCTATTTCCGTCTCCCAGGTTTTCTCCCCAGCCTCCATAGCTCTGGCATTAGCCAGTAGCGCGGGGGCGTAGACATGTCCCACCTCATTTAAGAGTGCTTTCAAAGTATTCGGTGCAGTTTCAATGGTATTCCAGTCTTCCGCTGTAGGCTCGAGTCCGGTTTGATCCTCCATCAGTCCCGTAAAAGCGACAGCCCGGGGAGAAAGCTTGTGGGTAATGGTTCGCGGTGTTGGATCAAAACCTACCAGCTGAGTCAGCTGACCATAGATAGCGAAGTCCGATGCCCCGGGTCGTTGGCCCATCAGATAGGGCTGCTCGGCCAGGTGAGCCTCCATGGCTGATAGAAAGCGCCTGTAGCTGGCATCAATCACCGGCGCAGTCACCCCATTGGAACCTACCACATGCAGACGCCCCACTTGGCGTTCGGTGATAAAGGGCTTAGCCTGGGCAAATGTCTGCTCCGACAGAGTTACCCTCTGGAACAGTGGCAACAGAGTGCCCGCATTATCCGCATCTGCTTCTGGGTGCCAGCGGTAATGGAACATATATTTGGTGCCCCATTCATCGGCAAAATCTTCCAATAGATAATCAATAAAGGCCATTGCCGGATCATCCGGAATGACTGAGCGGCCATTATGCTCTGCTTCCAAGCGGCGAATAATCGGGGTGGAATCACAGACTGCCTGCATCGCTCCCCTCTCGTCGGGCAGCACAAAGGTGGGCAACAGTGCCACCTTGGGTTTGGCAATGTCCATTCCCGGAAGCACAGCAGCGGGATCACCCCAGACAATGCTATAGGGAATACGGCGATATCTGAGAATAGAAATCATTTTTCTGGTGTAGGGGGAAGGTGGTGCGCCGATAAGAGTAATGGGCTTGGACTGAGTCATAACAGGCTCCTGAACAGGCTGATTTTGCTAATGGCAAATATATTGACACACCGTATGCCACCATGTCACTCTCTATTTATTGGACACCTTTATTTCAATGTGCCTGGCTGAGGACGAAACAGATTATGAAAAAACGCTATATTTCAGCTGTGATACTGCTTGTTTTGGGACTGGCTCTCTATAGCCAGCGGGGCGATATTTTTCTCAGGCTTGTGCCCAAGGGCATGGAAGCCAATCTGCAAAGTAACAAGATCGAGGCGCTGGGCGATGGCCTGCATATCGCCCTGTGCGGTGCCGGTGGTCCAATGCCCTCGGCGAGCCGGTCTGGACCCTGTGTCGCAATCGTTGCTGCCGGTAAACTGTTTTTGGTCGACAGTGGCAGCAATGGCATACGCAACCTTGGCCGCATGGGCTATACACCAGGGCAGGTAAGCGGTGTTTTTGTCACCCATTTCCACTCTGATCATATCGATGGTCTAGGGGAGGTAGCCACATTGCGCTGGGCCAATGGCGCTCACGATGCGCCGCTTAATATCTATGGCCCTGAGGGTGTCTCCGCGGTGGTCGATGGTTTTAATCAAGCTTATGGTCAGGATATGATCTACCGCAATGATCATCACGGGGATAACACCACACCGCTGAGTGGCGCCGGCATGGTCGCCGTCAGTGCCCCAGTGCCGGCTGATGGCGAACTTATCACAGTCTATAATCAGGATGGTCTGAAAGTAGAAATGCTGGCAGTGGATCATTTTCCTATCTCCCCCGCTGTGGCCTACAGATTTAGCTATGCCGGACGCACCGCTCTGATCTCTGGTGACACCAGCAAATCAGCCAATATTGAAAAATTTGCCCAGGGTATTGACCTGCTAGTCCATGAAGCTCTATCTCCTGAATTGCTCAAAGCTATGAGCCAGGGAGCGACCAATGCAGGCCAAGCCAATATGGCGAAAATATTTTATGATGTCCTCGACTATCATGCCTCGCCAATAGAGGCCGCCGAAACTGCGCGAGATGCCGATGTCGGTCACCTGCTTTACTACCATGTTGTGCCGCCCCTGGATCAGCCAGGCGCTGAAGCCGCTTGGTTAGAGGGGGTCGATAGCTATTTTAGCCAGTTTACATTGGGACAGGATGGCACTGCAGTTTCACTGCCAGCCAACTCCACAGATATCTTGGTTAACAATAGTGGTTTGTAACCAGCGACAGGCCCAGGCGGAGTGCAAATTTGGTCGAAATATGACAAACTTGCAGCCTTTACGACCCCTTAGAAGTTATTCCTATGTCAGATAACACCAGCCCCGCAAAAGTAGATGGCCGCCGCCTGCGCAGCGACCGCAGCAGACAGGTTATTGTTGAAGCCATGCTGCAGCTTATCGACCAAGGCAGTCTGGTACCCACCGCCCAGCAGGTGGCCGACCACGCCAAGGTTGGCATCCGCTCAGTGTTCCGTCACTTTGAAGATATGGAAGCTATTTTTGCCACCGCTGACGAACTGTGGCGCAAAGAATTTAATTATCGCCTGCAAGAAGCCGATGGGCAGCAGTCCCTGCAACAGCGCATTACCCATACCGTAAAACAGCTGGGAAATCTGTACGAAGACCATGCCAATATTTTAAAATCCACCGCCATCAGACGCTGGAGATCTGCATTTCTCAAGCACAATTACCAGCACTACCAAAACCAGCTACGCAGCAATATCTACGCCTCGCTGCCTGAGTTAAACAAGCTAGGCAATAATACCCAGGAAGCCGTTGTCGCAATTCTCTCTTTCGAATACTGGAACAGACTGCGAGATCATCAGTCTCTTACCCCAGAGGCCAGCATTAGTCTGCTTGAAGATATTCTCAACCCGCTGATTGGGGCTAAATAATCTCTGCTCACAGAGGCATAAACCCGAACTGACGGGTCATGCTTTGCGATTTACAACCGAGCCTTCATAACGCTACTCTTTAGCTAAAAGAAGCTCGGGATGGTTACCTGAGCACAGGAGGCAATTGCAATGAGTAAAACCGTCGAATTTTATTTTGATTTTGGTAGTCCCACAGCCTATTTGGCCCACCGGCGCCTGCAGCAGCTCAGTGCAGAATATAACTGCGCCATCGACTATCGCCCCATACTGCTCGGCGGCCTATTCAAAGCCACAGGCAATACATCGCCAGTAACAGTTCCCGCCAAAGGCGACTATATGCTGGCCCATGACCTGCCCCGCTTTGCCGCCTTGTATCAGGTACCACTGGCCATCAACCCCTACTTCCCCATCAACACCCTCAACCTGATGCGCGGCGCCATTGCAGCTCTGGGCAAAGACTATTGCCAGGCCTACATAGATGCTGTGTTCAATGCAGTCTGGGTCGATAGAGAGAATATGGGCGACCTAGAGGTTGTTGGCAGAGTGCTATCCGATGCCGGGTTGGATGCACAGCAGATTATTGCCGGTACTCAGGACCCAGAGGTCAAAAGCGCCTTGATCAGCAACACAGAAGCGGCTGTCGCCCGAGGCTGTTTTGGCGCCCCAACCATGTTTATTGGCGATGATATGTTTTTCGGGCAGGATCGTATGCAATTTATCGAAATGGCCCTACAATAAAACTTACAACAATAATGAAAAAATCCACAGGGGAGAATCCTATGGCATCCCGATTCATCAAAATTACCATCGCAATGTTGCTACTGGGCGCTGGGGTCATGCAAACCCAGGCTAGCATTGTCAATCAGGAGACCATCAGCAATCCAGACAGCGAATGGCTGAGTTATGGACGCAATTACAAAGAGCAGCGCTTTAGCCCGCTGGACAAGATTAATCGCGACAATATCGATGAACTGGATCTCGCCTGGTCATTTAAATTTTCCACCGCAAGGGGTATGGAAGCCACGCCCCTGATGCACCAAGGTGTACTCTATGTCAGCACTGGCTGGGCGCATGTTCACGCGCTGGATGCTCGCACCGGCGAAGAACTTTGGCACTACGATGCCGAGGTACCCAGAGACCATTTGATCAAGGCTTGCTGTGGCGCAGTCAACCGCGGCGTAGCCCTGTGGCAAGGCGATGCAGAGACAGGCCTGCAAGTGTTCTTCGGTACATTAGATGGACGCCTGATCGCACTGGACGCCAAGACCGGTGAACAGAACTGGTCGGTGCAGACCACACCAGCCAACAGCAACTACAGTGTCACTGGCGCACCTCGCGTAGTGGACGGCAAAATCATTATAGGTAACGGCGGCGCAGAGCTCGGCGTGCGCGGCTATATCACTGCCTACGACACTGCCACCGGCGACCAGCTATGGCGCTTCTACACAGTGCCAGGCGACCCCAACAAGCCTCAGGAACACCCTGCTCTGGACGTAGCCCTAGAAACCTGGGGTGACAAATCCTGGCATAAAGTTGGTGGCGGTGGCGGCACGGTCTGGGACTCCATTGTTTATGACCCAGAACTGGACCTACTTTATATAGGCACAGGTAATGGCTCGCCATGGAACCGTGACCTGCGCAGTCCTGGCGGTGGCGACAATCTCTATGTCAGCTCCATTGTGGCTCTTAAACCAGATACAGGTGACTATGTTTGGCACTATCAGGTCACTCCTAAAGATAACTGGGACTACACTGCAACTCAACAGCTGACTCTGGCCGAGATTGAGCACAAAGGCGAGATGCGTCAGGTGATTATGCAGGCACCCAAAAACGGCTTCTTCTATGTTCTCGACCGCGCCACAGGAGAGCTGCTATCAGCAGAGCCCTTTGCCAAAGTCACCTGGGCCAGCCATATCGACATGGAGACTGGCCGCCCGGTAGAGACTGAGTACGCCGACTATCAATCTAATGGCGGTAGCTATATATGGCCATCACCCTATGGCGCTCACAACTGGCAGCCGATGTCCTTTAGCCCAAAAACGGGATTGATGTACATACCAGTGCAGAACATACCTCATTATTTTTCCGGACAAAAAACCGTTGAATACAGGGTAAATCGCTGGAATACCGGTGTAGACCTCAATGAATCTCGTGACCCACTCAGCTGGGTTGCAGGTCAGGCATCTGCGGACGCACTGATCAGTGGAGAGCTACTTGCCTGGGACCCTATCAATCAAAAGCCCGCTTGGAAGGTACCCCACCCAAGCCCATCTAATGGCGGCATACTGAGTACGGCAGGCGATCTGGTGTTCCAAGGTATGGGCAATGGTACATTTGCGGCCTATGATGCCGATAATGGCGATGCTCTGTGGCAGTATCAGTCAGACAGCGCGGTGCTGGCTGGACCAATGACATACGAGTTAGATGGAGAGCAATATATTGCCGTAGCTCAGGGCAGCGGTGGTACAGTAATGCTGACCATAGGCGACAACCTCAAGCGCAACAAGATTAATCAAAACAAACTGCTGATCTTTAAGTTGGGCGACTTTGGCCTCACAAAATCTGTACCCGACGAAAGCCTGGCTGCCATCCTGCCTCTCAGCGAGGAGGTTAATGCCTCCCCTGAAGTTCTTATAAAAGGTGAAGAACTCTACGGCCATAACTGTGGCACCTGCCACGGTATCAGCGCCAAGAGCAACTATGTGGTTCCGGATCTACGCTATATGAGTGATCAAACTCACCGAGACTTTGTTGGCATCGTGCTGGGCGGTTCAAGAGCCCATAAGGGCATGGTAGGCTTCTATGAGACTCATACTGTAGAGGACGTCAACGCTATTCATTCTTATCTGAAAAAACAGCAACAGCGTCTTCCAGAAATGGTAGAAATGACTTTTGTTCAAAAGATCGAATACTGGTTTACTTATGGTGCAGCCAAACTCGGTGAGAAGTATCCATGGATGCTGAATGCAACGCGGGATATGATGTACTAGTCACTGTTTAGATCAAGTGCAATTGAAGGAGGGGATAACTTGGTTATCCCTTTTTTTATGTGTAGATTCCCATGCCAGACCCCGGTCATCCTGAACGAAGTGAAGGACGACAGTTAATAGTTCTCGATAACAATTAGTAGTTCTGAATGACAAGCAGGGAATTTCTTTTGATTACAGGCTGTCGTTTACTCTGGTGCGCAGGTCTTTACCTGGTTTGAAGTATGGAACGTACTTGCCGGTTAGTTGCACTGCGTCGCCGGTCTTGGGGTTGCGCCCTACTCTAGGTGCGCGGTAGTGCAGGGAAAAACTGCCAAAGCCGCGGATCTCAATGCGCTGATTGCCGACCAGTGCTGAGGTCATTCTCTCTAAAATCATGCGCACGGCCAGTTCCACATCTTTGGGTGGAAGCTGATCCTGACTGGCGGAGATTTTTTCGATTAGTTCAGACTTGGTCATGCTTGTTTAGCGTCTTGTTGATCCGTGGTTATTATGGGTTTTGTTACTCCTTGATTTTATTGAAGTTTTGAATTTATTCAAGCAAAACTTGAGCAAATGCCCTTTTCAAGACAAAAAAGGGCGGCATAGCCACCCTTTTTAATAAGAGTACTTCCCACCTGTGTATAAATCAGGGCGCATTTCAAACGGTTTAATGTCTTTGGGCGATTCGCTGATACCGGCAATATCATTGTACAAGCCTCGGAATTTGCGGTCCTGACACAGATAATAAGCATCTAAAAACCAAAATATAATACTCACACTATCAACCATTTCATGGCCGATATAGCCCCGGCTGGTGATATTGTTAAGGGGACTAAAGGCGCTGAGGACCAGCGGTTTATTGTGGCTAGCTGGGCCTTCCAATCGCTGGCATTGCGGCGTTTGCCCCAGGCGTCAAAGCTGAGTTCCTGTTCGATAT
>CAXAJC010000049.1:0-12182 GCA_963969005.1 uncultured Cellvibrionales bacterium
GCGCATAGCTCAGGCCATTGACTTTATTAATGCCAATGCCAAACAGCAGCCCTCTCTCGAGGAGATTGCCGGTCATTTGCATTTAAGTCCATTTCACTTTCAACGCCTGTTTAGTCAATGGGCTGGCGTGACACCCAAAAAGTACCTGCAAATCCTGACTGTTGACCGGGCCAAGCAATTGCTTGCCCAATCTAAATCCTTGTTAGATGTGTCAGATTCTGTGGGTTTAAGCAGCAGCTCCCGATTGCATGATCATTTTGTGCAACTGGAAGCTGCAAGCCCGGGGGAATATAAAGCTGGTGGAGCTGACATGGAGATTCAATACTCTGTGGCTGACAGTCCGTTTGGAGATGTGTTTATTGCTGTGACCCCCAGAGGCATCTGTAAGCTATCTTTTCTGAGCAATAATATTGATCAGCACATCGTTGACCTTCATGGACAATGGCCCAATGCCCGGCTAATCATGCAAATCTCAGAGACCACAAAAATGGTGGAGGCTCTGTTTGCAGGCGAACAAAATATTAATGAGCCGCTATCGCTCTATGTCAGGGGCACCAATTTTCAAGTTAATGTGTGGCGAGCACTGTTGCAGATCGAACCTGGTTGTATCAATAGTTATGGGCAGGTAGCAACGGCGGTGGGTCGCCCCAAAGCGTCTCGAGCTGTGGGGACGGCTATTGGCTCTAATCCGGTTGGGTTTTTTATTCCCTGCCATCGTGTGTTGCAGCAGAACGGAAAGATTGGCGGTTATCTCTGGGGTGAGACGCGCAAGCATGCTATTCATGCTTGGGAGTCTGCTCGGTATTAGTGGGTGTTTGGTTGCACGACACAGTATCATGTAGACCCTTCACGGCGTTTTGCAATCTTACACCCCCACAGAACTCTCAAACAGTGCCCCGACTACCCTTGGGGTCAATCAGGCTCCGCTTATGGTTGTAAGGATTTTCAGATGAAGCAACCACTTGTCTGAGCGCAGCGAGCTGCGTCTAACTTTCAACTCGTAATACCTTTAATCTCTAAAAAGTCATCAAACCCATACTCACCCCATTCCCGGCCATTGCCAGATTGCTTATAGCCACCGAAAGGTGCGGTGTAGTTTTGCGAAGCACTATTTAAGCTAACCATTCCCGCGCGTAATTGACCGGCAACACGCTTGGCACGCTCTTCGTCGCTGGTACTGAAATAGGCTGCTAGACCGTAGGGCGTGTCGTTAGCGATTTCGATAGCCTGCTCTTCAGTATCGAAGGGGATCATGGTTAACACCGGACCAAAAATCTCCTCCTGAGCAATGGTCATCTGATTATTAACCCCGGCAAAAATCGTCGGTTTAACATAGTAACCAGTATCAAAACCATCGGGCTTGCCCAAGCCACCGACCACCAGATCTGCCCCCTCGTTGATACCAACTTCAATCAGGCCCTGAACCTTATCAAATTGCACACGGCTCGACAGAGGACCCAGATGCATGCCCTCCTTCATTGGGTCATCCACAGACACCTGCTCCGCTGTTTGCCTGGCAATCTCAACCGCCTGATCATAGACCGACGAATGTACCAGCATACGAGAAGGCGCATTGCAGGACTGACCCGTATTGCCCATCATATTGATAACACCTGAGCTCACCGCGGTCTCTAAATCCGCATCTTCAAAAATAATATTCGGAGACTTGCCACCCAACTCCTGAGTCACACGCTTGACCGTTTCGGAGGCCGCTTTGGCTACCAAAATACCTGCGCGCGTAGAGCCAGTAAAGGACACCATATCCACATCCGGATGGCTGGAAATCACTGCGCCCACGTCTGGGCCATCACCGTTGACCATATTGTAAACACCGGCGGGGAAACCAGCCTGATCCATCATCTCGGTAAACAGATAACCGGACATTGGTGCGATCTCGCTGGGCTTTAGCACCATGGTGCAACCCGTGGCCAGCGCCGGGGCGACTTTGCAGCTAATCTGATTAATCGGCCAGTTCCAGGGGGTGATAAACCCACAAACACCTATGGGTTCCCTAACAACGCGGGTATTGCCCACCTGGCGTTCAAACTCAAACGTTTTAAGAGATTCAATCGCTGCGTTGATATGACCACGGCCACAATCAGCCTGGGCAGCGGTGGCAAAGGAGATAGGCGCGCCCATTTCAACTGAGATCGCCATAGCCATTTCGTCATAGCGATCTTTGTAGATTTGCAGGAGCTTCTCCATCAGTGCAATACGCTCTTCAACACTGACCTGAGAATATGCCGGGAAGGCGGCTTTGGCCGCGGCCACGGCTGCGTTAACATCGGCGGCGGTACCCAGTGAGATGGTAGCAACCAGCTCTTCTGTCGATGGATTTTCAACACTTAGATCACGGGGCGCAATGGGATCCCTCCACTGACCATTGATATAAAACTGTCGTAAATCTTTCATGACTTCCCCCTCTGGAAGATGGCCTGCGGCCAATAAATCTCAAAATGTGCACAGAGGGTAATGGGGCCAATGTGAATCGCCAATACCCTTAAAAGGTAACGAGACTCAGTGTTTTATAATAACGCCTCTAAGGTAGCTTTGGTTTGCGGGCCAATAAGACGCTTCAATAATTTACCGTCTTCGTTAATCAGCAGAGTCTCTGGCAGAACCGCTACAGGATCAAGCCCCCACAGGGCTCTTGGGTCGGCCAGCAGACTGGAGAACTCGATGCCCAGCTTGTCCATTTCCTCCCGCAGTTGATCACCCTGAGAACCATCAAAGTTAACCGCGAGCACAGTAACCTGATCGGCATATTCCACCGCCAACTCATTGAACTCGGGGATTTCCTTGCGACAGGGGGCACACCACACTGCCCAGTAGTTAATTAAAACCAGTCTTTGTGGTGACTGTAAATCAATACTGCCGCCACCAAATATTGCGAACTTGGAGTTGGTATCCCCAGAGCAGCCCAACAGCAGCAGGCTGCTGAGCAATAATTTTTTGATCATGGATTTTTCTCCGTCCTATTCTGAGTAAACAGCGCCTCAATACTCAGGTCAAAATTGCTGTGTAAAACGCTGCGAGTTTTGCCCGCAAGCATATCGTATTTTGCAAACCATGGATTAGCAGAAATAAACTTATCTGACTCTCCCTGCGCATAGGTCGGTGCGCTGAGGATATTCTCCCCGAGCCAGCCACAGACATCATTTATACTGTGGCTGCCCAAATCGCGGATCAGTACATATTGACCGCTGGCGGTTTTCTCCAGCACCCGCTTTTCCAACAGCAGATTGCGCAGCCTTTTCCAGTGCTCCGCATCCAGTCCCGCCGCCACCATCGACTGCTCAGACAGACTGGCGCCACGCTGCTGGTTCTGCCAGCAATACCAAAGTACCATCAAAGTAGCCACCATATCGGGTAACTTTTTGCCCTGCCCTTCAAAGGAAAAAGTCTCCAGACTGCGAACAAACTCAGCACCAATCAAAATTAACATCCACAGCAGATAAATCCAGATCAAGAACAGGGGAATAATCGCAAAAGCACCATAGACATTGTTGTAGCTCGAATGGGCCACTAAAATCCCGAACAGGGCCTTGGCGCTCTCAAATAAAACAGTGGTCACCACAGCACCATAGATTGCATGGCTGGTGCGCACTTTGCAGTTGGGCACAGCAATAAACAGCAGGCTAAAGGCCATGCAACTTAGCAGCCAGGGCAGATAGGCAAACAAATACTGGGATATCCCCAGCGCATCCACTTCATCAACGATCAGGCTGAATGACAGCAGGTAGGTTTTCATTACCATACCAGCGGCCAGCAGCAGCGGCCCGAGACTCAAAATAGCCCAGTAGAGTAAAAAACCGCTGAGGCCGCGACGACCGCCATCGGTGCCCCAGATATGGTTAAAGGTTTTTTCAATATTGGCCAACATCAGATAGGAGGTAACCATCAGTATCACCACCCCCACAGAACTTAGCTTTCTGGCCTGGGTAGAGAATTCAGTAAGGTAAGTACTGATCTCCTGGCCACTGCTGGGCAGTACCTTGGAGAATATCCACTGTTCTACCTGAGACCCGGCATCCTGAAATGCCGGTATTAACGAAAACATGCTGTACATCAATGTCAGCATCGGCACTATGGCAAATAAACTCATATAGGTGAGTGCTGCTGCGCTCTGGCGGCAGCCGTCGCGATTAAAACGCTGAACCAGGTAACCGAGGAAATACCTGAATATGCTAAAATAATACTCCATTTTTGTGTAACCGACTGTCACAGAATCGCCTCTCTCATTTGGTTTAATTCAATTTGGCCTTACAATGATGGTTTAACGTACCATTAGTTTAAAAGGTTAGTCGTAACAGGATAGTCCATGACCAGTATTTACCATAATCCACGCTGCTCCAAATCCAGACAAACATTGGCTCTGTTGCGCGAAAAAGGCATTGAGCCAGATATAGTGCTGTATCTGGAGACCCCATTGGACAGCTCAACGCTGTTGGATTTGTTGGGTAAACTGGGACTCAGCGCCGCGCAGCTCGTACGCCGCTCTGAGCAAGAATTTAAAGATCGCAATCTGGGTGCCCCGGGCACCAGTGACGAACAACTTATCGCTGCTATGGTTGAATGTCCTAAACTGATAGAACGACCCATAGTTGTAGCGGGTAACAGAGCCGTGCTCGGCCGCCCACCGGAAAATGTGCTGGAGTTAATTGATGCCTAGCCCCTATATTTTAGTGCTGTACTACAGCCGCCATGGCCATGTAAAAATGCTCGCCGATCAAATTGCTCTGGGCATTGAAAATGCCGGGCTGGAAGCCCGCCTGCGCACTGTGCCTGCGGTATCCGCCGTCTGTGAATCCACGGAAGAGGATATTCCCGCCAGTGGCGATATCTACTGCACTGACGATGATATAGCCAATTGCTCAGGCCTGTTGCTTGGCAGCCCCACCAGATTCGGCAATATGGCTGCGCCTCTCAAATATTTTCTCGATGGCACTGCCGGGCTGTGGATGAATGGCACCTTGGTAGATAAACCAGCTGGGGCTTTTACTTCTACCTCCAGTCTCCATGGCGGTCAGGAATCCACATTGTTGACTATGATGATTCCACTGTTACATCATGGCATGGTTCTGGCTGGTATCCCCTATTCCGAATCTGCCCTGACAACCACAAAATCCGGCGGCACCCCCTATGGTGCAACTCACGTGCAGTCCGAGAGTCTCACTGAAGAAGAAATTCAACTATGCCAGGCTCAGGGCAAACGTATTGCAATACTGGCAAGCAAACTCAGCACCGACTAAAACCCCTTTTTAAGGCGCACTATTTTGACCACAGAGTTAAAACTTTCCATCAGTAGAATAATCACCCATGGCAGCTACTGGCTGTTGATGCTGACACTTGCCCTGCACCTTTGGCTACAGTCGGCACCCTGGATAATCTACGTTATCAGCCTGCTGCCACTGATGATATTTATTCCCGGTATGCTTGCCGACAAGCTGCGCACATTAATTTGGCTGGGGTTTGTAATACTGCTATATTTTTATAATGGCGTGCAGAATATGGCCGTGCCGGAACCTTTAACACTGGATATCGTTGAGCTTGTTTTGACTATCCTGCTGTTCTGCGCTGCAATGGTTTATGCCCGCATCCGACAGGTCAACAACCTGTAACCCAGTTACTGAAAAGGATTATCTATGGCTGATAAAAGACCAGGAACCATTCGCCGCATCTTTCGTTTTTTGGGCACTGTACTTGATGGCATTCGCGCCATTATTGGCCTGGTTTTTTTAGGCTTTTTCCTACTGATCCTTGGCGGTATGTTTGCCGATGATATTCAACCCATGCCCGACAGTGGTGCTCTTTATCTAGCCCCCAGTGGCGTGCTGGTTGATCAAAAATCCTACACCGACCCATTTGGCCAGATACTGTCTGGTGGCAACCAGCAAGATTCTGAAACCCTGGTCAGGGATATTATTGAAGCACTGGATGCAGCTGGCAGGGACAGCCGCATCACCCACTTGGTTATTGACACTGACTATCTGGCTGGTGGCGGCCTGAGCAAGCTTGAAGAGATCAGTGTCGCACTGCTGCGCTTTAAGAAAAGCGGCAAACCGATTATTGCAGTAGCAGACAACCTGTCCCAGTCGCAGTATTACCTTGCCGCCCATGCCGATGAAATTTTGCTCAACCCCCTGGGTGCCGTCATGATTACCGGCTTTGGCGCCTACAACAGCTACTTTAAAGAGGCGCTGGATAAGCTCAAAATCAATATGCATATCTTCCGTGTCGGCCAGCTTAAAAGTGCCGTCGAGCCCTTCCTAAGCAACAGCATGTCCTCGGAGGCAAAGCAGGCCAGCACAGAGTTAATGAATGAACTGTGGCAATTTTACGGCGCCCAGATAGAACAGCTGCGCGGCCTGCCCTCTGGCACTGTGCACAGCTATGCTGACAACCTGCATATTAACCTGCAAGCTAGCCTCGGCAATTCATCTGCCCTGGCCAAAAAGCAGGACCTGATCGATCAGGTCGCCACCAGAACCGAGATGTCCGCATACCTCAACGAAATGATTCCAGGCACAGATGGCGAGTTTAATCGCATTCACCTGAAAGGCTATCTCAACCATGTGAGACTGGGGAAAATTAATTCCGCAGCAGCCAAACGACATAAAATTGCCCTAGTTGTAGCCGCAGGCAATATTGTCGATGGCGAGCAACCAGAGGGAACTGCAGGCGGCGACACATTGGCGGCAATCTTCGATCGCTTGCGTGACGACAGCGATATCAAAGCCGTGGTGCTGCGTATCGATAGCCCGGGAGGAAGTGCTTTCGCCTCTGATGTTATTCGTGATGCCATGGCCGCCACCCGCAAACAGGGTATCCCCATAGTCGCGTCCATGGGCAGTTATGCCGCGTCCGGGGGTTACTGGATCGCCACAGAAGCGGACCATGTTCTGGCCATGCCCACCACTATTACCGGATCCATCGGCGTGTTTAGCGTGATACCCACAGTGGAAGACAGCCTGGCAGCAATGGGGATTTATTCCGATGGCGTTGCCACGACAAATATCGCGGGGATTCTGCAACTGGATCGCCCCATGACCAAACAAGCTGAGATGGTCTTTCAATCTGGTGTCGACAATGTCTACACGCGCTTTCTCACCTTGGTAGCTGAGGCCCGCAATTCAACACCGGCAGAGGTGCACAAAATTGCGCAGGGTCAGGTGTGGACCGGCCAACGGGCACTGCAGCTAGGTCTAGTGGATGAACTGGGAGATCTCAATGATGCAATTGTCGAAGCCGCGGAGCTGGCCAATCTGAGTGAATATACGGTGGATTACCAACGCAAACCATTGACGGTCTACGAGCAGTTTTTATCCGAGATGAACAGCAATATCGGCGCCTCTTTGGGGGGGCTCGGTGTCGGAGTAAACAGTAACAGCTGGTTACCGGAAAGCTTGGGCAGGCAGGCTAAAGTGCTGCTTAAGCCCTTTAACCTACTGG
Organism: uncultured Cellvibrionales bacterium; assembly: GCA_963969005.1. Lineage (GTDB taxonomy): Bacteria > Pseudomonadota > Gammaproteobacteria > Pseudomonadales > Porticoccaceae > HTCC2207. The sequence goes on from CAXAJC010000049.1 coordinate 7,453, forward strand.
ATCAGCTAAGCGATCCCAGAGGGATTTATCTTTACTGTGAGCAGTGCCCACAATAATCCAGACCAGGACTAGAGTTCCAATACGGATTTAACAAATGGTGTTGTCAGGCGTCTCTGCTCTTGCATAGAGACGGCATCCAGTTTTTCCAGAGCATCCATTAGCTGATGGCTATTGCGCGGCAGACGATTTAACAAAAACAGCGCCACGTCATCTGAAAGATAAAGGCCACGACGATTGGCGCGATGCTGCAATAGCCTTCTCTGGTCCGCATCCTTGTAAGCCAGCATCTGTAATAAAACACCGGACTTGAGACGGGATAGCAAGTCATCTAGATCCAAATCCAAATCATCTGGCATAGCATGGGCAGCGATCACTAATTTGGTGCCCGCATCCATGCAGCGGTTAAATAAATTAAATAGCGGCTCCTGCCATTGCTGCTTATGCACCACAGATTGCAGATCATCAAGACACAGCAGGCTGGCCGACTCAAGGTTGTCCAAAACCTGTTCAGGGGGATAATCCTGCATTTCAGCCAAAGGCATATAGACTGCACCGGCATTGTGGCCCAGTGCAGTTTTCTGACAGGCCGCCTGCAAAAGATGGGACAGGCCGCTGCCCTCTGCACCGACCAGATAAGCATATTTCTGCCCATCATCCTGCAGCACAAAGGTCGCCAAATGCTGGGGTGTGCCCCTTGGTGCATAAAAATTATCGAAGGTGGCCTGATCATCGAGTTTTACTTCAAGGCTAAGCTGCAATGGTTTATTCACTTGCTAATCCAGTCAAATTCGAGCCGCCCGCTCAGCATGCCGCCGGGGGCAGTCTGGCTCTGCAAGCGACCACTGCGCACCAGTGCCGAATGCAGTAACTCAGCACCAGCCTCAGCATCAATCGCCAGTGTTAATTGATCACCTTGCACCTCGAAAAGCTGTACCGAATCTACCAGTTCAAGCTTTTTAAACTGGGATAGTACCGCCTGATAATCCTTAAAACTGGACACACCATTGATCTTCACTTGCAGCTCGCTGGTGTCGAGTTGAGGCATGTAAGTGTAGGACCTGGCCAGACTATCCACCAGACTGCCCACCGCCTCAGCCATAAACTCCTCGCCCGGCTCGGCGCGGAAATCATTTAGCTGGCGACGCCCGGAACTCTGGTACAACCAGGCACCGCGAACCTCTGCATTAGAGGTGGTGTAAAAGCGCAATGCTATCCAGCCATCGGTGTTGTAGCGCTCCGAGGCAGGGCCAATCAGATCAGCTCGCAATGACCAGGCCTCATTGACCGACAGGGACAGCTGGTCCTGCAAATCAAAATTAGGAATAAGATAGGGCATACCCCGAGCTTTCATGGCGCGATCAAAAGACTGCAGAGCAGTATCAGAGAAATCCTGACCAACAAAACCCCGCCCCTGCAATGCATCATCGCGAATAATCCATACCAGTAATCTGGGCCTGTTGGATGGCAGCACCGGCAACTGCGCCTGACGAATCAATTGATCCAGCCCCTGGGGGTCGAAGCTAACCTCCAACCCTGTCTGATCATCTCCATCAACAGAAGAAAGATTGCGGAAACCAATCCCAGCGACAAAGCCATTGGGATTGGTGAGAAAAGGCTGAACTCTTGTCGACTGCATGATTTTGCTATTGCCCGTAAGCTTGATAAGCACTTGAGACAATGCCTGAGCCACGGCGAAATCCCGAGACTCTGCTGATTGATCAGCCACGGGTACCAAACCTGTATAGAGGCCAGAAACCTCTTCGGCAAAAGTATGCAGGCTAAAACAAGCTAAAATCAGCGCAAATATCCGTTTCAACGACTTTTCTCCACTTTAATTTGCGTCATTGTACCAGTGCTTAATGAAAATTTGGCTCACCCGATCTAAAATAGCAGGCTAAAAATTCAGATGCTTTAAACAGGAAGCGCCTCCATGACCGAAAAGACTCAATCTTTGAGCTACAAAGACGCCGGTGTTGATATTGATGCCGGTAATGCCCTGATCGAAAAAATTAAAGGCGCGGCCAAACGGACTCGTCGCCCAGAGGTAATGGCAGGGCTCGGGGGTTTTGGCGCACTGTTTGAACTACCCACTGGCTACCGGGAACCAGTGATGGTTTCAGGCACAGATGGAGTGGGCACCAAACTTCGCCTGGCACTGGACCATAGCAAACATGACACCGTTGGTATCGACTTGGTAGCCATGTGCGTCAATGATCTGATTGTCTGTGGTGCCGAACCACTGTTCTTTCTCGACTACTATGCCACCGGCAAGTTGGACATAGATACCGCAGCAGCCGTGGTCAATGGTATAGCCGACGGTTGTGAGCTATCCGGTTGCTCATTGATCGGTGGTGAAACTGCCGAGATGCCCGGCATGTATGAAGGAGAGGACTACGACCTCGCCGGTTTCTGTGTCGGCATGGCAGAAAAATCTGAACTGATTGATGGCAGCAAAGTTGCTGTGGGCGATACCTTGATTGGTCTGGCCTCAAGTGGCCCCCATTCCAATGGCTACTCATTGATTCGCAAAGTACTGGAAGTGACTAATACAGATCCGGCAACCACTATACTCGATGGGCAGCCGTTGATTGATCTGCTAATGGCGCCAACAAAAATCTATGTGAAATCGCTGCTGGGCCTGATCGCCCAGTCCCCAGTCCATGCCCTCGCCCATATTACCGGCGGTGGACTTCTGGAAAATATTCCCCGGGTACTACCAGATAATGCCACAGCCATTATCGACACGAGCGCCTGGACTAGGCCAGCAGTGTTTGACTGGCTACAGCAGGGCGGCAATATTGATGAACATGAAATGCACCGTACATTGAACTGTGGCGTCGGCATGGTGATCTGCGTACCTGCAGATACTGCGGCCTCAGCCCTATCATTTTTAAATAACAATGGTGAAGATGCGTTTGTACTGGGTACCATCGAAGAGAGCAAAGCTGGTCAAGAGCAGGTCCAGCTTTTTGGCCTGAAGGCATAACTGAGGGGTTCATGGCAGTCACTAATCAACCGGCGCGTCTGGTAGTACTGATCTCTGGCGGCGGCTCCAACCTGCAGTCATTTATTGACGCCTGCAACAAAGGCAACAGCAACCTGAATGCCCGGATTGTTGCTGTTATCAGCAACAAACCAGAGGCCAAAGGGCTGGATCGTGCCTCACAGGCTGGCATTCCGAATATTATTGTCGATCACCGCGCCTTTGGCAGCAGAGAAGAGTTTGATGCCAATCTCGGTGATGTAATTGAAAGCTTCGCCCCGGACCTGGTCATACTGGCCGGCTTTATGCGCATTCTAACGCCGGATTTTGTCAATCGCTTTATCGGCAAACTGATTAATATCCATCCCTCTTTACTGCCTGCCTACCCAGGCTTGCACACTCATCAGCGCGCGCTGGATGCTGGCGATGCAGAAGCTGGTGCCACAGTGCATTTTGTCACCCCAGAACTGGATGGCGGACCTGCAATCCTGCAAGCCAAGGTGCCCATATTGGCAGATGACAATGCCAGCAGCCTGGCCGCGAGGGTACTCAGCGTAGAACACAAAATTTATCCAACTGCAGCCCAGTGGTTTTGCTCTGGTCGTTTGGAGATGAAAGATGGTCAGGCTATCTTGGACAACCAAGTCCTTGGTCAGGCTGGCAGAACTTTTTCTCAAGATAGCGAACGATAATTGCATTTACTACTCTAAACCCCCTATCCTAGGGCAGTCTGGTACTACAACTAATAAATCAAGAGGAAAACTAACAGCGTTATGACATTCACTTACGGCAAAGCAACGTCTACGTTAGCTATATTCCTTTGCGGCCTTATCAGTTTGTCGAACTCAATGGCGGCTGATATCAAAAGCTATAGCGCCAAATACAGCGCCAATTTTAATGGCATGGAAATCGAAGCCGATCACCGCCTTAAACAGCTTGAATCCGGCCAGTTTCAACAAACCTTAAAGGCAAAAAATATCTTTGGCAAAATTGATGAGCGAGCGCTATTTAGTATTTCCGAGAATCAGCAAATCGTGCCCCTGGAATATAGCTATGAGCGCTCTCTGCTGGGAAAAAAACGCATCGAAAAACAGGTGTTTGACTGGCCCAATCAGGAACTTCGCTATAGCAAGAAAAACAAAGTAACCAGTTTGCCGCTTCAATCGGGCTATTTGGATATCGTTACCCAGAAGCTGCAATTGCGACTTGATTTACAATCCGGGAAAGAGACATTGTCCTACCCTGTTATTTCTCGGGGAAAACTGAAACAATACGAGTTCAAAATTATTGCCAGTGAAGTTTTAGAGACGGCCATAGGGCCCCTCAATACAGTACTAGTGCAACGTGTGAGGGAAGATAACCAGCGACAGACAAAAATCTGGCTGGCAACTGACTGGGACTATCTTGCTGTGCGACTTGAACAGGTCGAGGATGGTGACAGTAATGAAATGAACATTATCAATGGAGAGGTTAACAACCAACCTGTCCAACCCCTGAAGATTGCAACAGAGAAATAACTATGGCGCGGCCACCCAACAAATCCGGTACAAGCAAAACCATCATGATGCTCGGTACTATCGCCGCAGGTGTGCTGGTCGGTGGTGTACTTTATCAATCCACCAACAACTCAGATCAGGATGATATGGAGCTAATGGGCATCGTCGAACAGCAGCCCGTGGTCGAAGCCGTGATAGAGCGACCAGTAGTACCGGAAGCCGTAATTCCAGCACCAACAGCCAAACCAGCA
>CAXAJC010000050.1:0-11704 GCA_963969005.1 uncultured Cellvibrionales bacterium
ATTGTTGGAACTATTATTTTTATTCGTTTGCTCACTGCTATATCCCCCTTAGGGCGTCAGTTTTATTATTATGATCGCAAAGAATAGTTACCCACTGCCGCAATATCGCAGCAGTGGATAAATCAGGGTCTAGAAGTTGTATTCAAACTCAACACCCATCATTCGCTCTCTGCCAGGATGAACAAAAGAACCGCCGAATTCGACTGCGGTGATAACTTCAGCAATATATGACTCGTCGGTAAGGTTCTTGGCAAACGCAGTTACACGCCAGTTATCAGCGCCAACACCTACACGCAGATTGGTGATTCCGTAGCCATCCACTTTAGTCTTGCCATAGCTCGTTGCCAGGCCACCGTACTGCAGAACTGCGGGGACTTCGTACTCAAGTCCTGCTTCCGGACCAACAAAGGAGTCGAAAGAGCGCGGCTCATCCAGATCACTACCCTGAATAACATGGTAGAAGATATCACCCTGATAGGCGTACTCAAGTCTGGCCATCAGATTGAGGCCATTGTCCATCTGCTGTTCCCAAGTCAGCGCCATGTTAGCGGTGAAGTCCGCAGCATTGGGGACTTCGTTACCGGCCACATAGGGGCGCACAGTCATCTTGTCGATTTCACCATTGATATTGCTGTAGCCAGCGTCCAATCGCAGTGAATCAGATACCTGCCAGGATGCATCCAGCTCAAAGCCCTGCAGGCTTACTTCATCAATACCTTCAACAACTCGCAACAGGCCGAAGGGACCAGGATAGAACTCGAAGAACTGCATATCATCTACTTCAGTGTGGAAAACCGCACCATTCAACTGCAAGTTACCATCTGCCAGGGTTGATCTGAAACCAACTTCAAACGCACTGGAAGTTTCCTTTTCATAGGTCTCCGGTGGCGCTACAGGCAGGCCATCAGGGTTAACAAAGAATAACTCTATGGTCTCAGTGGCACCTAAATTGTTGAAGCCGCCGGTTTTGAAACCCACACCCCAGCTGGCAAACAATGTGGTAGTGTCGCTCATATCATAGGTCACACTGAGTTTTGGCTGGATGGCATCCCAGGTCTCGCTACGGGAATCAACCGTCGAGCTAACCACACCGGTACCCAGATCGATAAAGGCCGGATTCAACGGTGTGCCATTTAAAGCAACACCATCGAGGGTACAACCATTGGCGAACAGATCTGTGTTGGAACAGTAATCAATTTCTGTTGATAGAAAGCCATCAGCAGGGCTTGGGACTTTGTTATCAATATCCCGCTCTTCGCGGTCATAACGCAGAGCGAAAGACACTTCCAACTGATCACTCACATCGTAGTTAACCGACCCGAACACAGAGTAAACATCAGTCGTAAACTCATCCAACACCAGCGCATCAGTCAACTCGTTGACATAGCTGGTGGGAAGGTTGGCCCGGCCATCGTCTTCAAGCTGCGCCACTCCTACGGTACGGTCAATATGCAGGTAGTAAGCACCGATCTGCCAGCGCAGAGCTTCATCCCCTGAAGAGGTTAAAGAAACCTGAGCACTAAAGTCTTTCTGATCGCGGCCCTGATACTGGTAACCATCACAGGTTGTTGGGCTGTAGGGAGGAAAGAATGGATTTGTATTGGGATCTCCAGTAATACCTCCTAGATTAAAGGTCGGCTGTTGCATCGGTGTTCCATCACCAAGGAAGACCGAACGCGCCGCAGCAGTGGCTTGACAGCTTGACGTATTGTTGTAGAAACCAAAGGCTCCAGAGGTACCATCAGCAAGGAAATACTGCTCTTGATCTGAATAGAGAGCCCAGGCTGTCAGGGTTCCAGAATCGAGTTCCTTGTCCATTTTGATGGAAAATTCCAATGTTTCCTGTTTATTTTCCGGGTCAACATTTGGCGAAAACACGAAATCAAAATCATTTACGTCAATTGAAGCAGCCGCAGCATCCACTCCAAAATCGCCCAAACCGTTGGCATCGAGGAAACCTACGAAAAATGGCAGTTCAAATGCCGCGTTGAAAGCGATAGAGGCAGCATCTACCTCTGAATAACGCAGCTTGGTATCAATACTTAATGTATCGCTTGGCTCAAACACCAGTCTCGCACTGATACCAGTCTCTTCGTAATCATTGACCACATCATCATTGAGAAAGACATTGGTCTGGTCACCATCTGACGAGCGATGGTCCACTGTTAGGCGCCCGGAAACATTTTCGCCAACAGGCCCGGCAATAGTTCCCATAAAGGTAGAAGTGCCATGCTCTGCGGCCGTCACCTTAACACTGCCCTCAACCATATCTGTGGGCTTCTTGGTCGACATAATAACCGCACCTGCCGCTGCAGAACGTCCATAGAGAGCGCCCTGAGGACCTTTGAGTACCTCAATTTGAGACAGGTCGGGATACTCACGGTTAAATGCCGACGGGTTGGTATAAAGAATACCGTCAACGATAAAGGCAAAGTTGGTCTCAGCGTCGCGGGCACCATTAATACCCCGAATACTCAGCGAGCTATCGCCAACTTCAACGGTGTTTACCAGGGTCACACCTGGCGTCATGGAAATAAAGTCCTCAGCTCGCTGCACGCCGATATTTTCAATTTGGCTTTCGGTAAAGGCCGTGATCGTAGCCGGGACGTCTTGCAAGGATTCAGACCGCGCTCGGGCGGTAACGACTATTTCTTCCAGTTCAGCGTAAGCGCTATTTGATGCAGTCATCATTGTGACGGCTGGTAGCGCCATCATAACTGACATACATAGTGACTTTATTTTATTGTTTTTCATCGGCTTGCTCTCCCAAGGTGTTGACGCCCCGTGTTCAGGCGCAATTAGTAGCCATGCATAGATCCTTTATTAGAAGTTGTTGTAATGGCCATTTATTCTAGTTTTCATAGCTTCGGTTTTTAGAGTTTGGTATAACATTATACCAATGGCTTCTTAGGTGCAATATTTACTTGATCAGCAAATAATTGCTCTGACTTTTGCCCAGGCTCCACCGCAGCCGGAAAAATAATAAATAGATAACGGGGAAAACCTTATGACAGTAAAAGCAGACCTTTCAGGCAAAGTCGCACTGGTGACTGGCGCATCTTCCGGCATTGGCCGCGGGGTCGCCATTGAGCTAGCAAAATCAGGCTGCCATGTATTTATCAACTTTCCGCCTAATGAAGGGCAAGATGCTGCATACAGGGTGAAAACAGAGATTCACAACAATGGTGGCCTGGCATCACTGGCTCCTGCAGATGTCAGTAATGAGCAAGACGTTAGCAACATGTTTGCAGACTTAATGGCAGAGGCGGGACGACTCGACATTCTGGTCAATAATGCCGGCATTGCCCGCTCTGCGCCAATTGAAGAGATTACAATGGACGACTGGCGGGCAGTGATGGATGTCCATGTTAACGGCACATTTCTCTGCACCAGAGCGGCTCTGCCAATAATGTACCAGCAGGATGCAGGTCGCATTATCAACACAGCATCGCAGCTGGCCTACAAAGGCGCTCCAGGGTTCGCCCACTACACCGCCGCCAAGGGCGCAATTCTGTCTTTTACCCGCACCCTTACCCTTGAAATAGGCACTGGCAATATCACCGCTAACTGCGTGGCGCCAGGGGCCACATTGACCCCTATTCTGGATGATGTTCCAGGGGAGATTTTGGAAGAGATACGCCAGGCGATACCAAGGGGAGAAATTGCGCAGGTCGACGATATCGTTGGCGCATTTATTTTTCTCGCCAGCGACAGTGCGGCACATTTTAGAGGCCAATGCCTAAGCCCCAATGGCGGTGATGTGTTTCTGTAGCCCCGAAAGGCCGATCTTTGCAGCTTAGTTTTTCAGAGACGCGATTATATTGGCAACGGATTCAACATCCGCATACTTGGCATTCATATCAAAGAGGTTAGCCCTGTGGGCGTTAATATTTCTATCCCCCACGGCTTCCTCAGCCACCACAACACTGAAGTTATTCTGCAGCCCATCGACGACTGTGGCACGCACACAACCACTAGTGGTCAGCCCGGTCACAACAAGGGAATCTGCCTCGGCTTCTCTCAGCTGTCGCTCGAGATCGGTCTGGTGAAAGGCGCTGGCCCATTGTTTTTCAATCAGCGGTTCGGACTCCAGCCGCGCAAGGGCCGGGTCGACCAAAACCCAGTGAGAATCTGGCGTTAGCATATTTAAAGCAGGCACTTTTCGACGAAAGACACTGGCCTGTTGCTCATTGTGGTACACCACTGTGGAGAAAAATATTGGCTTACCCAAGGCTCTGAACGCCGCAATTAGCTCAATATTAGCTGCAACCACATCGGGACAATGAGTACCCAGCGGACAGTCTGGGTTGGTAAAGCCATTGATCATATCGACCACTACAAGGGCAGGATTATCCGTTAGTCCAAGGCGGCTTCGCTGGAGATTTCTGATTATTTGCATAAATAATTACAGGTTGCCTATCAAGCCTTAAAAGATGGGCTGCTAATGGTGCGCAGCCCATTTATAGATTGGCGGCCAACTAAAACCAACTGACATCAAACCTTGGTAAAAGTTGGTTTAACCGGTGCCGGCAGATGGGTCTCCCCCTCACAGCGACTGCGAATATCTTCAATATCGCCACCAAAGTTGAACAGGCCCGGTTCGCCGACGGCGGCTTTTAGCTCAGCGCGCAATGTCTCAGTGGCAGCCATATCCACAGATCCATCCGCGGCTATTACGACGCCGTAGCGTTTAGCTCCCTCGACTGTTACCAGCCGTCGATTAATATCCTGACGCACCAACTCCGGATCGCGAGCAAATGGGTCGCCCCAGCCACCGCCACCCCAAGTGTTGAAATACAGCATATCACCAGTCTTGACCTTAATACCTTCAGCCTTGGCTGGCAACCATTCTTCCGAACCATCCACACGCACCAGACGCTTGGTCGAACGCAGTCCAGTCTCACCCCCAAGCACGCCCCAGGGGTAGGTCAGCCAGCGCTCATCGTGAATGCCTATATCTCCATCACAGAGGAAGCGGTAGGCAACACTCAGACCATTGCCACCCCGGTGCAAACCAGCACCACCGGAATCTGGGATGGTTTCATAGCGCTCAATACGCAGCGGGAAATAGGACTCAATAAACTCATTAGGCACATTGGTAAATCCAGGCCACAGGCTGTGACCATCAGGGCCATCGCCAACGGGTCGACCTGGCACACCGCCAAAGCCAATTTGGAAGAGCTGGAACCATTCCCCGCCTTTGCCCGGCCTGCTGTCATAGCCGGAGAAGAACAGGTGCGGTGAATCGGAGAAACCAGCGGCATTGAGCATCATCTCAGGTGCACCCATTCCCAACAGAGCACCCAGCACATCAAAGATTCTACCCAGAGCATGGGTTCTGCCCGACAGTGCCGCCGGATAATTTGGTTTTAACAAGGTGCCCTGGGGAATACGCACATCCACCAGATCATAGAAGCCATCGTTAAATACAATTTGTGGATCCACCACATTAATCGTGAATGAGCCAAAAAACATTTTGAACATATCTTCGTTAAGGAAGAAGTTCACCGAACTTTGGGCCTGGGGATCTGTACCGGCAAAATCAAAGATTGCCTTGTCCCCCTCACGCCACATGGTACATTTAATTTTATAGGGACCCATACCCATGCCGTCATCGCACAAATAGTCTTCAAACTCCCGAGGCTCTTCAGGAATAAACATTCCAATAATATGCTTCATAGCGTCGTAGTTGCGCTGCAACATAATATCCATGGTAGAGAACAGCACGTCATCACCAAAGCGCTCCGCCATTTCGACACAGCGTTTAGCTGCTGTATTACAGGCGGCTACCAGAGCGTTTAAGTCAAACCGGTTCCACTGGGGCGTGCGCACATTGTGCAAGATCAGCTCCAGAAGGTCGGACTGCAGCACGCCTTTTTTATACAGCTTGGTGGGCGGAATACGAATACCTTCCTGGAAGATGGTCGTAGCCTCGATGGGAATCGAACCCGGCACCATACCGCCATTATCAGACATATGCCCAAACATGGCCGACCAGGCAATATGACGCCCCTCCTTAAATACAGGCACCAATACAACCCAGTCCGGCAAGTGAGATACCGCCGCATTACACATATAGGGATCGTTGGTAAGAATAATATCTCCCTCTTCGATCTCATCGTCATAGGCTTCTAAAAAGGGCCCGATAAACGAACCAAACTGGCCTACCACCATCTTGCCGTCTTTATTGGCGATCATCGGAAAGCAGTCACCCTGCTCACGAATACCAGGCGACATGGCGGTTCTAAATAGCACTGCGTCCATTTCCTCCCGCGCGTTGCGCAGGGCATTTTCGATAATATCGACGGTCACACCATCAACATCAATTTTCTTTAGAGGATCTTTATTGGTTTCTAATAATCGTGCAGTCATTTTATTGTCCTCCATTGGCTGGATTGATCAGCAGGTTACCCACGGCATCTACCTCGGCAACAAAGCCAGGCAGCACCACTGAGGTCGAGTCCATCTCACCGACAATTGCCGGACCAACAACCTTCAAACCGGTATTGAGTTTATTGCGATCATAAATATTGGCGTCGTACCAATCCCCTTCGTAGTAGAAGCGGCTGGGAGCAATAATGCACTGCTCAAGACTCATGCCTGTTTCACCAACCTGACGTTCGGCAATGGAACTGGCTCTGGCTTTTGCCACGGCGCGAATCATTAATATTTCGTGGCCATCATCCAACTTAAAGGTAAACAGCTGCTCATGCTCGCCATCAAACTGCTCGGTAAGCAGGGCTACGCCCTTTTCTTTCAGTTCGCCCTCGGTAAAGTCGATGGTGATCTGGAAAGCCTGTCCTGCATAACGAAGATCGGCCTGATAGGTAATCTCATGCTCTGAAGCTGGAATATTATCGGTGAGCAGAGCCTCGCCAGCCCGCGCGCGCAACTCGTGCAAGTCCTCAATTAACTTGGCATCAGTCAGGTCGCTAGCCATGGTCAGATAGGTGCGAGCAGCTTCATCCTGCACCTGAGTGGTGGCATCACCATAGGCGCAGAGCACACCGGGACCTGGAGGAATAATCACCGGCCAGGCATCGGTTAGCACACCCAGTGCATTGGCGTGCAGCGGGCCTGCACCACCAAAGCCCACCAGAGCAAAGTCACGGGGGTCATAGCCCTGCTCCACAGACACCAAACGCAGCGCCCCAAACATAGACTCATTAACAATTTTGATAATACCTTCGGCGGCGGCCATCAGGTCGATACCCATGGCATCAGCCACAGATTGAACCGCGGCAACGGAGGCCTCGCGATTGATTTCCATCTTGCCCCCCAACTGCACATCCGAGGGTAGGTAACCCAGCACCACATTGGCGTCGCACACCGTGGGCTGTTCACCGCCTTTCATATAGCAGGCGGGACCGGGCACTGCACCAGCAGACTCTGGGCCTACACGCAGTGCTTTGGTTAATTCCGGAACAAAGGCAATAGAACCGCCACCAGCACCGACTGTGCGCACATCCACTGAGGGAGCGCGAACTCTTACATCCGCAACAATGGTTTCCCGGCGCACCCGGGCGCGGGAATTTTGAATCAGGGCTACATCGGTGGAGGTACCACCCATATCGCAGGTCAAAATATTGTCGTAACCGGCACGGCTACAGAAATAAATAGCGCCGGACACACCACCCGCAGGGCCGGACATCAGCATATTAACCGGCGACTCTGCCGAGGCTCTGGCTGAAGCCAAACCGCCGTCGGAACGCAGAATAGACAACTGAGTGTCAGAGCCCATTTTGTCATCCAGTGCCGCTTGCAGGTTACTCACATAGCTGGCCACTTCCGGGCGCACGTAGGAATTTACTACCGTAGTTTCGGTGCGCTCGTATTCCTGCATCTCGGGAACCACATCACTGGAAATAGAAATTGGCGTATCGGTAAAAATCTCTGCTGCAATCTCAGCGGCACGCTTTTCGTGGGCACCGTTAATATAGGCATTGATAAAACAGATCGTCAGGGCTTCCACCTGGCCACTTCCATGGAGAGTTTTTAGATCAGTACGCAACTGGCCTTCATCTAACCCTGCAACAACTTCACCGTCGGCGCCGATGCGCTCATGGGCACCAATGGTAAGTTCCAGTGGTGCCAGCAATGGTTTTTTAACAAAGCTGACCCAACCACCCAAACCACCGGGGCAGAATGATCTCGCGACCTGCAATGTGTCCTCATAACCAGCAGTGGTAACCAGCCCCACCTTTGCCCCTCGCCCCGTCAACACTGCATTGGTGGCAACGGTTGTGCCGTGCATCACCCGGCTGACATCGGCTGGATTGACGCCGGATTCATCACATATGCGCGCAATACCATTGAGAACACCAATCGAAGAATCCTCTGGTGTCGAGGGTACTTTGGCCGTATGGGTGTCGCCTGTATCTTCATTAATCAGCAGAAGGTCAGTGAATGTACCCCCTACATCTACCCCTAGTCTGTAGCTCATTTTTTTCTCCGAACCATACTTATAATTATTTATTGTTATACCAATACTGTGGGTAAAACTCCTAACTGGCTTGCTTGGTTAAATAGCCCTGAAGCCAAGGTTTGGACCGCCCGCCAGGGGCTGTACCTGTCAATGCCTGAGCCAAATCAGATGCCTGCATTAGTTTATTTAAATCTATACCTGTAGCAAACCCCATCTGCTGCAACATCATAGCAATATCATCAGTAGCCACATTGCCCGATGCGCCTGGTGCAAAGGGACAGCCTCCCAACCCGGCAATAGAACTATCGAAGCGGCGAATACCAGACTCCACTGCGGCATAGACATTCGCTAGCCCCATGGCTCTGGTATCGTGGAAATGACAGCCTAACCTGTCGGCGCCATGTTGTTCGACCAATGTTGCTGTCAGGGCTCGCACCTGCTGTGGGTCAGCAGCGCCTATGGTGTCTGCCAGCACCACCTGATCGGCGTCAGCCTGTATAAATTTGGCGACCGATTTCTCTACAACAGATGCCTCGGTAGGCCCATCAAAGGGACAGCCAAAGGCGACGGCAATGGTGGCAATCACTTCAATGCCATCTTGGTTTGCCAATCTTAGAATCTCTAGAGTAATCTCATCTGCTTCCGCCATGCTCATGGATGCATTTTTTTGCGCCATACCATCGCTGGCATACAGCACCATAGTGACCGTTTTAGCCCCTGCAGCTCTGGCCAGTTCATAGCCCTTCATATTAGGAATAAGTGCAATGGTCGGCGTGGCGAACTCAGCCCTGTGCAGGCTGGCAAACACCTGATCCGTTCCCGCCATGGCAGGAACCGCTTTAGGCGATACAAAACTGCCCACCTCTATCTGCGGCACGCCCGCATCTGCAATGGCCTGCACTAGCGTCAGGCGCTGCTCAAGGGTCAGTATCTTGGGCTGGTTTTGCAAGCCATCTCTGGGTCCTACATCTGTGATCACCACAGTCTCTGGCGTCATTTTATAATCCCCTGCTGTTTCATCTGTTGTATTTGCTCTACGCTGAGATTGAGTAACTGGGTCATTACCTCATCTGTATGCTGCCCCAAGGTGGGCGCAGGCGTAAAGTCCTGATCACAACTTCTGGATAATTTTATTGGGTTACCCGGCCCTTTAGTCATATTGCCATTGGGATGCTTTAAGTCCACCACCATATTGCGATGCAATACTTGATTGTCGGCCAGAGCCTGACTCAGGCTGTTAACGGGTGCACAGGGAATACGTCTGGCCTCAAGTTCGGTCAACCAATACTGGCAGGTATTCTCGCTCAATATGCGATTTAAATGGTTATTGATCAATTCTTTATCTTCCCACCGACCAGGCTGTGTATCATATTTTGCATTATCAAGTTCGGGACAGCTGACGACCTGCTTAAGATTCGTCCAGAAGTTGTCGGTGATTACTGCAATCACTATGCAGCCGTCGGAACAGGTAAAAGTATTGTAGGGCACATGGACAAAGTGACTGTTGCCTATGGGATAGGGATCTTCTCCAGAGAGAAAATGCATGGTAGCCATATAATTTAGCATCGAAATCTGACAGTCGAGCATGGAGATATCAACATGCTGACCAACACCACTGCCCTCGCGCTCATAGAGTGCCGCCAGAATACCCATAACCCCGAACATGCCGCCGCCCAGATCACCAATAGGTATACCAGCGCGAACCATATTCTGGGGATCGGGACCGGTAATAGACATACCGCCACCCATAGCCTGCGCCACCTGGTCAAAGGCGGGGCGCTTGCTGCCCGGGCCGTCGGACCCAAAGCCGGATACAGTACAGGTAATAATGCGGGGATTGACCTCTGCCAGAGAGGCATAATCAATACCCAGACGCTCGGGCACACCTGCACCAAAGTTGCTTATGACAATATCAACATTTTTAACTAGCTCTTTAAATAGCCCCAGACCCTGCTCGGTTTTAAGGTCCACCGCTACACTCTTCTTGTTGCGGTTTAAGGTGATGTAATAAGCACCCATACCATCGAGAGAGTTATTAGGATCTGTGGCGAGAAGTTTCCGCGTGCCCTCACCGTGGCATGGCTCTACTTTAATTGTCTCTGCACCAAGGTCGGCCAGGATCATGCTTCCATAGGGGCCGGACAGCATATGAGTAAGGTCAAGAACACGAACACCGGTCAATGCCTGTTTCATACTGTATCGTCCTGCTGCAAAAGGTCGGTAATCAGGCCATCATCCGGATAGGCCTGCAGCGCTTCGGCCACTGGCAGCCAGCCAACAATAGCCTCTAACATTTCACCAACGGAAAACGAAAGAGCCTCGCTTGCAGACAAATTGTAGCGCCACCAGCTCACCAGCTCGGGAAATTCATCGAACAGAGACTTATTGTGGCACAGCTCGAAGACTGCCTGCATAAATGACAGGGAGACCACGGCGCAGATATCCCCAATATGGAGATCGCGGCTGCGGTAGTGAGGCTGACTGGTGATCAGGTTATTCAGCTTTAATAACTCGTCCAGTACAGTGTTTATCGCCGCCTTTACAGCGTTGGGTCCCTGAGTTATGGCGCTGCGAATAATAGGGACCACTATGGGTGCAAGATGGTTATCGGACCAGCGGACCATCATATTGGCCCGAGCCTTATCCAGCGCGCTGTCACCCCGCAGCGGACAGTCAGGGAAAATTTCTTCAAGATAATTTAGAATTACCGTAGACTCCCCTAGCAATTCGCCATCGGCCAACCGCAAAACCGGCAATTGCCCTAGGGGAAATGTACTTTTAATAAATTCAGAGCGCAGCTGTGGCGGGTTAACAAACTCTATAGGTAAGCCTTTATGGCGAATTTGAGCTCGAACCCTTGTAGAATATGGTGAATGATCTAATGTATAAAGCTTCATCTCTCTCCGAGGGACCATTGGATAGCCGTTAATCATGGCCATTGGCAAACCATCTTATAATGGTATATTGTTATACCAAAGTATCAATTTCCACACAACTTAATTCGTCTACCAAAGAGAGTTTTATGCTTGCCCATACAAGCGCAGTACTTTTTAGTAAAAGCCAGCGCAACAGAGTTTCCGAGAATGTGCCCTCGCCTTTGTATTACCAGCTCTACAGACTGATCAAAGCCTACATTCTCGACGGTACCTTTCATCATGGGGAGAAACTACCCAGCGAAAAAGAGCTCGCCGAGGGTTTTAATGTGTCGCGGATTACAGTAAAGAGAGCGGTTAATGAGCTGGCTGCCGAAGATCTGGTTGAGCGTGGCCGCGGTAGAGG
>CAXAJC010000051.1:0-11323 GCA_963969005.1 uncultured Cellvibrionales bacterium
TCAGGGCTGTTTATGGCTCAGGGCTGCTAAGGCAGGCTCAAGGCTGTCGATACTCAGTAGGCCTTTTATCAAAATTCTCGCGAAAGGCGCGGGAGAAATGCGCCGTATCCGCAAAGCCACATTCCTGGGCAATATCCGTAATCGAGCGCTGGGTATTCTGCAGCAGCCAAAGTCCGTAACTCAGACGAATCACCCGATAAAATTTTTGCAGGCTCTCACCAGTGTCGCCAATAAACAGGCGCTCAAGTTGGCGTTTAGAAATATTTAATCGCTCAGCAATATCATTGGTCGACAGGGGCCGACTAAGATTTTGTTCCATCAGTAGCAGGGCGCGTTTTACCCATTTATTTTCCACATGATAATCCGAAGTTGGTTGGGGCTGGGGAGCACTGGCTGGCCTCGGGTTGTCCATCACCAGAATGCGCAGGCTCTTGCGCGCCCAGCTCTGCCCCAGGTGGCGCTCAATAATATAGGCTGCGAGATCTGCGGCGACGGCGCCACCGGCACAGGTAATACGGTCACCATCATCAACAAACAGCTGATCCGCCACCGGTGTAACATTTGTGTAGCGGTCAGTGAGATCCTTGTAGTGAAACCAGCTCACGCAGCAGCGTCGGTTGTGCATAAGACCAGCTCGAATCATAGCGAAAGAGCCAGTACAGAGACCAATAATAGGTGTATGGGCTTGATCTGCACGCTGCAGATAATCAATTAGGTGCTGGCTGCCATTTAAGGTTTCTGGCAGCAGCCCGCCCACTACTACAATATAATCAAATTCAGCTGGGTCGCGATAGGTTTCCCAGGGTTGTACGGTCACCCCGGAACTGGAGTTAACAGGGTTTAGATTGGGGCCCATAATCGTCCAGCGGCAGTGGATCTGTTCACTGTGATCCCCTTCGTCTGCGGCCAGGCGCAATGCATCAATAAACGCGGAAAAAGGCAGCAGGGTAAAGCTCGGCATCAGCACAAAACCCACGGATAAACTGGGTGAGGGCTGGAGGTTGCTGGCGGCGGATTTTGGCATAACCTAAATATCCCGTAAAAAGGATATTTTAGGTTTGGCGGCGCTTATATACAACAGATTGCCCACTGCTGTTGAACCAAAGTGCCATTTTGCCCAAATTTTAGCCGATTTCACCGGTTTTTGTCGTTTTTAGCACTGTGATTGTCAGTTTTATTCTATCGAGCCCCCCTTTTAATTGCTCCAATACCAGCCATAATCAGTTATTCCGTAGAGTTGAGACAATGAAAAAATACTCTGGCTTTAGCCTGTTTAAAAATGCCCTGAGCTACCATGAAAACTGGCAGAAACTGTGGCGCAGTCCCAAGCCCAAAGACTACTACGATGTGATCGTGGTCGGCGGTGGTGGGCATGGTCTGGCTACGGCTTATTACCTGGCCAAAGTCCATGGCATTACCAATGTCGCAGTGATCGAAAAAGGCTACCTGGGGGGAGGCAATACAGCGCGCAATACCACCATTATTCGCTCCAACTATCTGTGGGACGAGGCAGCCCAGCTCTACGAACTGTCCCTTAAACTCTGGGAAGGGCTGAGTCAGGAGCTTAACTACAATGTAATGTTTAGCCAGCGAGGCGTGCTTAACCTTGGCCACAATCTGCAGGATATGCGAGATATTGAGCGCCGGGTTAATGCCAATCGCCTCAATGGTATTGATGGGGAAGTGGTGACCC
Organism: uncultured Cellvibrionales bacterium; assembly: GCA_963969005.1. GTDB lineage: Bacteria > Pseudomonadota > Gammaproteobacteria > Pseudomonadales > Porticoccaceae > HTCC2207. The sequence continues at coordinate 1,694 of CAXAJC010000051.1, forward strand.
CAGAGCGCATCAAAGAGATTGCCCCATTAATTAATATTTCCAAAGATTGTCGCTACCCGATTCTCGGCGCCTCATGGCAGCCAAGGGGCGGCACTGCTCGCCACGATGCCGTGGCCTGGGGTTATGCCCGGAGCGCAGATGCTTTGGGGGTGGATCTGATTCAAGAGACTGAAGTCACCGGCATCCGACGCAAAAATGGTTCTGTGGTGGGTGTCGAAACCACTCAGGGCTTTATTGGAACCCGCAAAGTGGCCTGCGTTACCGCCGGCAATTCTGGGGTAGTAGCAGCAATGGCTGGCCTGCGACTGCCAGTCGAGTCGCGACCATTGCAGGCGCTGGTCTCTGAGCCAGTCAAACCCTGTCTGGATACAGTGGTTATGTCCAATGCCGTGCACGGTTATATCAGCCAGTCTGACAAGGGTGATCTAGTGATTGGCGCCGGTGTCGACGGTTACAATGGCTACGGCCAGCGCGGTTCATTCCATGTTATTGAACATACATTACAGGCGATCTGCGAACTGTTTCCGGCCTTTAGCCGGGTGCGCATGAATCGTCAGTGGGGCGGCGTGGTGGATACCTGCCCAGATGCCTGTCCGATTATCAGCAAGACCTCGGTAGACGGGTTGTACTTCAACTGCGGCTGGGGCACAGGTGGTTTTAAAGCCACTCCGGGTTCTGGCTATGTGTTCGCCGACACCGTAGCCAATGACCATCCCCACCCGCTGGCGGCAGCCTTTAATGTTGACCGATTTAATACTGGAGCGCTGATTGATGAACATGGCGCTGCCGGTGTGGCTCACTAAGAGAAATAATTCCTATGTTACTAATTCACTGCCCCCATTGCCGGGAAGACCGAGAAGAAGAAGAGTTTAGCTACAGTGGCGAAGCTCATATTGTGCGACCTCTGGAACCAGAGGCACTGAGCGATCAAGAATGGGGCGACTACCTGTTTTTCCGCAAGAACCCCAAAGGTATCCACCATGAAATGTGGTACCACGCTGCGGGCTGTCGGCGCTACTTTTACGCCACCCGCAATACTCTGAGCTACGAGATATTAGAGACCTACAAAGTAGGTGAGCAACCTCAGGTCAGCGCCCAGGGAACAGCATAATGAGTCAGATCAATCGTCTCAATACCGGTGCGCGAACAGACAACACCACTCGGATCAACTTTACCTACAACGGCAAACAGATGCAGGGAGTGGCAGGTGACACTTTGGCCTCAGCGCTACTGGCCAATGGCGTCAATGTGGTGGGTCGCAGCTTCAAGTACTCCCGTCCACGGGGCATTGTTGGCCATGGTGCAGAAGAGCCCAACGCCATTATGCAGATCGGTTCCGGCGCAGCCACTGTGCCCAATTTAAAGGCCACTCAGGTTGAACTCTACGAAGGGCTTGAGTCTGCATCGGTTAATGGCTGGCCCAATGTAAATTTTGATTTGATGAGCATCACCGGTTGGTTTGGGCGCATGATGCCACCGGGGTTTTACTATAAAACCTTTATGTATCCCGCCAAACTATGGATGACCTACGAGCATTTTATCCGCAAGGCAGCAGGCCTTGGCAGCGCACCGGTGCAGGATGACCCGGACAGCTATGACAAACTTAATCAGCACTGCGATGTGCTGGTCGTGGGCGCAGGTCCTGCCGGACTGGTCGCGGCCCGTGAAGCCGCCCGGGCTGGCGCTAGAGTTATTATCGCCGACGAACAAAATGAATTTGGCGGCAGTTTGCTTGCTTCAACCAATAATATTGATGGCCAGCCAGCCACCAGCTGGGTGGATGAACTGGTCGCCGACCTAGAAGGCTTTAGCAATGTGCAAACGTTGCCCCGCAGCACCGTATTTGGCTATTACGATCACAACTTCCTCGGTATTTTGCAACGCCGCACCGACCATCTGGGCATCAGCGCCGACTCCGGTTCCCGTCAGCGTCTGCATCGTGTGCGTGCCAAACGGGTAATACTAGCCACCGGCGCCTTTGAGCGGCCACTGGTATTTGCGCAAAATGATATTCCCGGAGTGATGCAGGCATCCTCTGTGTCCACCTATATCAATCGTTACGGCGTAGCTCCCGGCAACAGAATGATACTGTTTACCACCAATGATAGCGCCTACCAGACCGCCATCGACTGGCACAGAGCCGGTCGTGCCGTAGTCGCAGTGGTCGATAGCAGGTGTGCCCCCAGTGGTGAAATTGTGGCGGCGGCAAAGGAAATGGGTATACGAGTAATTGCAGGCTCTGGGGTGATTGAAGCCCAGGGCGGCAAGCGGGTCAGGCGCGCATTGGTGGCACCTCTCAATGCTGATGGCACGGAGATTGCCGGTGCTGTTGAGAAATTAGCCTGTGATCTGATCGCTTGTTCCGGCGGCTGGAGCCCGGCGATTCATCTGAGTTCTCACACTGGTGCCAAGCCAGTCTGGGACGAGTCCATTATTGGTTTTAAGCCAGGTCAGTCAGTACAAAAAGAACATTCCGCAGGTGCCTGTGGTGGCACCTATAGTCTGGCGGGCTGTATTGCCGAAGGTGCGAGTGCAGGGGCAGAGGCAGCTAAATTAGCAGGCTGTGGTGATGGTACTGTGCATTTTCCCATGCCCCAAATTAAAGAATATAGCGAACAGCCAGCCCAGGCATTGTTTCTGGTGCCTCATACCAAGGCCCCCAGCCGTGCCCCCAGTCAGTTTGTTGATATGCAGCTGGATGTAAGTGCCAGTGGTATTGAACTAGCCGTGCGCGAAGGCTTTAAATCGGTGGAGCATATTAAACGGTATACCGCCATGGGCTTTGGTACGGATCAAGGCAAGCTGGGTAATATCAATGGTATGGCGATACTGGCCAATGCCCTAGGCCAGAGTATTGAGCAGACCGGTACCACCATCTTCCGCCCTTCCTATAGTCCGACCACCTTTGGTGCTATTGCCGGTGCTGATGTGGGGGCATTGTTTGACCCTGAACGCTATACCGCCATGCATCGCTGGCATCAGGAGCAGGGCGCAGAGTTTGAGGATGTGGGCCAGTGGAAGCGAGCCTGGTACTTCCCCCAGACCGGTGAGTCCATGCAAGATGCGGTCAATCGCGAATGCCTGGCGGTGCGCAACAGCGTCGGCATACTTGATGCCAGCACATTGGGCAAGATTGATATCCAGGGCCCGGATGCAGCGGAATTTATTACCCGTATGTACACCAACTCCTATCTTAAATTAGTCCCAGGCAAATGCCGCTACGGAGTGATGTTAAAAGAAGATGGCATGATCTTCGATGATGGCGTCTGCGCCTGCATCGGCGACAACCATTATCTGATGTTTACTACCACCGGTGGCGCTGCCGGCGTGTTGGCGTGGCTCGAACTCTGGCAACAGACCGAATGGCCCGACCTAAAAGTCTATTTCACCTCGGTCACCGACCATTGGACCACCGCTACTATCACCGGCCCCAATGCCCGCAAAGTGCTGGCTAAAGTCTGTGACGATATTGATTTAGCCAATGATGCATTTCAGTTTATGGACTGGCGGGATGGCACCGTTGCCGGTGTTGCGGCGCGGGTCTTCCGTATCAGCTTCACTGGCGAACTGACCTACGAAATAAATGTGCCAGCCCATTATGGTCGCCATATCTGGGAAGCACTGATTGCCGCTGGCGAAGAGTTTGATATTACTCCCTACGGCACCGAGAGTATGCATGTGCTGCGCGCGGAGAAGGGCTTTATTATTGTCGGCCAGGATACAGATGGTTCCATGACACCGGCGGATATGAATATGGACTGGGTTGTCGGTAAAAATAAAACCTTTAGTTTTATAGGCAAACGCTCATTGCAGCGCAGTGATTCAGTGAGAGAAAACCGCAAGCAGTTAGTAGGGCTAAAAACTGTTGATGGTGCTCAGGTCCTGCCTGAGGGTGCGCAGGTGGTATTTGACCCCGAGGAAAAAATCCCAATGTCCATGCAGGGCCATGTGACGTCCAGTTACTTTAGCGCCAATCTCGGCCATTCAATTGCGCTGGCAGTGGTTAAAGGAGGCCATGGTATGAAGGGCAAGACAGTGTACTGCCCTTTAGCTGATGGTCGCACCATAGCCGCCGAGATTGTGAGTTCAGTTTTCTACGATCCAAAAGGGGAGCGTCAAAATGTCGAATAATATTAAACAGGAAACGCCCCTGCAGTATTTCCACAAACTCTCCAGTCATGCCTACAGCAAACTGAAGCCAGAAATATTTAATGGCCAGGTGGAGTTTGCTCTGGTGGTTAAAGAGGCGCCAATCAGCACCTTCTTAAATCTGCGAGGCAATGGCGCTAATAAGGAGTTCTGTGCAGCGGTTGCCGAGGTACTTGAGGTCACAGTTCCCACAGAACCTGGTACCTATCACAGCAATAAAGAGTGTGGTATTTATTGGCTGGGCCCAGATGAATGGCTGCTGTTTAGTTCCATGGAAGCTGTTAGCCTGGAAGCCAGGTTAAGAAACGCATTGTCCGGGCATATTTCCATTGTGGATATCAGTGGCGGGCAGACATTGATCAATCTGCGAGGTGATCAGCAGGCCCTGGAGGTCATCCTTAAAAAATCGTCAGTCTATGATTTTGGTGCCTGGCCAGATGCTAATACCAATGCTGGCCGCTGTGCCCAGACCACCTTTGCTAAAGCAACAGCTGTGGTAGCCAATAAAGCTGACGGATCCTATGATCTTATTATCCGTCGCAGTTTTGCCGACTATATAGCCCAGTGGTTGCTGGATGCGGGGCAGGAGTTTGGCTGTCGAATTGAAGCCTGAGCAAAGACGCCCGAGAAAAAAATGACCCCAAGACTGCCGCGGCTAGCCAAGGCGGAGGCTAAGCGCTCGGGGTCCAAAGTACTACAGGTTAAACAGTGCTACAGGTTAAACAGTGCTACAGGTTAAACAGTGCTACAGATTCCACGTGTTTCAGATCATCCGGCCTACCATCTGCCACAACTAATTGCGGGCTGCTCACAGCAGCGGCATTCTTGACTGCGCAGCTGCCAGGTTTCCAGACAGCGATAAAATATCACTGATACACAAACAATTTTCCGCCCCAAATTGGCTGCAACCCTGAGGCGTATTTGCCACATAAATAGTGTGCCGATCAAAAAGATCGCAATAACTGAGCAGTAATAAGCAGACCGGCAAAAATCATAGGCAACTCCAAATATTGCTGCAATAAGAAAAAGGGTTTCGTAAAAACTAAAAAGCACCATGGAAATTTGTATCAATTGGGACCTCGCAAATATAAGTAGCCGATGGAGCAAGATGTTGCAGCAATTATAAATGCATAGAGGGCAAGTTCTATTGTGTTCCAAATAATGGCCATAACAAGTAAGATAACAGCGGTAAGCGTAAAGCCTATGACCAGATCGCTGAGTAAATTTTTGAATAGATTCTTCATAATAAAAATTCTCTCTTTATGCTGGACGGGACTAAAAAAGCCCCAGCTGTTGGCGCTGGCTGCTGATTTGGGGTTTGATTAAGTCCGATATTGATTAATTCTCGCTGGGTGTAAACCGCACTGCGCACCAGACTGCAATGGTCCACGGAGTGCTCTGCTGTAGAGAGTGTAGCGAGATTTTTTGAACAGCCTGATAGTAGATTGACTAATAGTAAAGTGACTAATAGTCCAGCGACTAAAATCAGGTTAAAGATAATATACTTTCGCACTTTGAAGCTCCCTGCTAAAGTTGTAGCGCCAGGCTAGGCGTGTCGACTGCAAGTAGAATGTGCCAACCTTGGCTATCAAAGTCAAGAGAGAAAATAGATAAAACGTTATGCAGCGCCCAAATCCAGACTCAATTTATTACCAAGAATTTATCCAACTGCAAAGAAAATTGCGTGATAGAATCCTGTCTTTACGCAAAAGCCGCGACCTGGTTCAGGAAGATATGGCCGAATACGAACTATCGGTTCGTCAGTACCAGCGCATGGAGGAAGATCCCACCGCTATTGTCTCCCTGTGGCAGATATTTAAGCTGGCCAAGGTCCATGATCTTGATATCCATGAGCTACTCGACCTGTAGCCATTGATAGACACCGACTACGCGTCAAGCTAGACGTGTCGATTGATGCAAGGCTATGCCAATCTCGTTTCATAGTGATAAAGGGAGATTAGAGCAACCTCATGCAACGACCAAATTCAAACTCAGCCTACTACAGCGAATTTGCAGAACTTCAGGAAAATCTTTGTAAGAAAATTGTTAATCTGCGTAAAAGCCGCAAATTGGTACAGGAAGATATGGCCGACTATGAACTGTCGGTCCGTCAGTATCAGCGAATGGAGCAGGATCCCAAGGCAATTGTCAGCCTGTGGCAGGTGTTCAAAATCGCCAAGGCCCATAACTTGGACTTGAAACAATTATTTGATTTGTAGCCTGCATTTATAGTCCGTAATTAATACCTCATATTTAATAGCGCCGTAGTGCAGAGGTTCGCAGCAGATGAACCCGATAATTTATAAATTTTTATCAAAACTGTCACAAAACTATTGCACACTAGTATCCTGACTGGCAGCGACTATACTGGCTTTTACAAGTGTGGTTGCCTTAATTGCTAAAACGGACATTCTATGAAAAATTTACCGCGGGCCCCATGGCTTCTTGTTTTGCTCGGGCTGATATCCTGCGACTCAGTTGACAGCGTTGCTACCACCACTGATCTGGCTCATGCAGATAACAGCTGGTATCAGAATGGAGCAAAACAGCTCCAACAGCGTAACAAAGCGTGGCGAAATATCAGCAGCACAGCAGGGGGAGCAAAAAATATTATCCTGTTTGTGGGCGATGGTATGAGCTTTGCCACCGTCACCGCCGCGCGCATATTAGAAGGTCAGCAGCAGGGCATGCCTGGCGAAGAGAACAGCCTCAGTTTTGGCAACTTCCCATTTACCGGCTTGGCCAAAACCTACAATGTTGATTCTCAGACAGCAGATTCCGCAGGTGCCATGACCGCCATTATCACTGGCGTCAAAACGGATAAAGGCTTGATTTCCGTGGACGAAAATAGCAATCGAGGTGATTGTAGCTCGGCAACAGGCAACGGCCTGACGACCGCGCTGGAACTGGCTGAAATAGTTGGTCTTGCCACCGGCGTTGTATCCACCACAAGAGTCACCCATGCCACGCCAGCAGCCACCTATGCCAAGTCGGCAGACCGCGACTGGGAAGATAATTCCGATATGCCCGCACAGGCTATAGAACAGGGCTGTGAAGATATTGCCTCCCAGCTGATTAATTTTGAAAGCAATCTTGAAACCCGCTTTGAAGGTTTAGATATCAACGGTATAGAAGTCATGATGGGCGGCGGGCGCCGGCATTTTCTGCCTGCACAGGCGGCGGCCAACAGCCATGATGCCACCTCAGCCATTGAAGGGGACCGCACCGATGGGCGCAACCTGGTCACAGAATGGCAGGCCAGCTATCCAGCGGGCAACTATGTGGTCGACCAAAAAGGTTTCGACGCTCTGCAGCCAAACGCCGTGAAGCAAGTTCTGGCTCTGTTCAATGAATCCCATATGCTCTACGAGGCCGACCGGGGCAATGATATCGCCGGAGAGCCGTCCTTAACCGAGATGACCATCAAGGCAATTGATATTCTTGACAGCAACCCGCAGGGCTTTTTCCTTATGGTTGAATCTGGCCGTATTGATCATGGCCATCATGCCAACAGTGCTTACAATGCACTGACCGACACCATTGAATTTTCCCGTGCGGTGCAGGCCGCTGTGGACAATACAGACCCCAGTGAAACATTGATTATCGTCACCGCAGACCATGGCCATGTATTTACAATTGCCGGCTACCCCAAGCGCGGCAACCCCATTCTCGGTAAGGTAATAGAAATCGGTTCAGATACTCCGGCCCTGGCCCAAGACGGTTTGCCTTACAGCACCCTAAACTACGCTAATGGCCCAGGCTTCCATGATTTTGGCAGCGAGACAAATGCCGATAAAGTGTATTTCACCAAACCCTTTCATGGTCGAGCTGATCTCAATAATGTAGACACTCAGGCTAGCGGTTTTCATCAAGAGGCACTCGTGCCAATGGGTTGGGAAACCCATTCCGGCGAAGATGTGGCTATCTATGCCACAGGTCCGGGCGCACACCTAGTATCAGGTACCCATGAACAGACCGCTATTTTTCATATTATGAATTTTGCCGGCAATCTGGTTCCCAGAGCGGAGGAGGCCCTGAGCAAGCACTAATTTTTAATGCTTAATAACAGGCGGGCTAATGGAAAAAGCTCAGGTGCCTTTGGGGTAGTAATGCCGATTGCCATCAGGGCGGATGCGGTAGCGCTTGTATTCCCACTGATACTGCTCAGGTTTGAGCAGGGCAACAGATTCAAGTTCCCGGTTTAGGGCCACTAGGTGAGTCTGTTGATCGGCACTGTAAAGATCCTCGGACACAGGTTTAAATATCATCTTCCAGCCACCGGGCACCAGCTCAGCCAGACAGATAATCGCCTGGCTGCCAGTGCGCTGAATAAGATTGTGAATCAGCGTCATAGTCAACGCCGGGAAGTCAAAGTAGGGCGCAAAATCACCACTGCCCAGGGGCGGCTGGTGGTCCGGCAATATGCCCGTCACCTCCCCGCGTTTTAATGCCTTCATTACAGCACTGACACCGCGCACATTGGTCGGCACCAGAGTAGCACCAGCCACCTCGCGGGAATCTTTTACCCACTGTTCAATCAATGGCTGCTTTGGCGGCTTGTAGAGAGAGGTCATTGGTGCCCGGTGGGACAGCCACATGCCAATCACCTCCCAGTTACCGTAATGGGGGATAATCACAATGGTGCCCTTGTCATTGGCCAGAGCAGCGTCGATATATTCCAAGCCCTCAATCTCAACAATTTTCTTGTCCAGCCGCTTATTGCTCATGCGCCAGATTTTCGGTGTTTCGCAAAACATCTTGCCAATATGGGTCAGCCGTTTGCGGCCCATTTTTTCCACATCTTTGTCTGACATCTGGGGCTGCGCAAGGCGCAAATTAATGCGCGCAACCTTCATAGGGCGCATATTCAGCCAACCGGCACAGTAACCAAGGGCACCGCCAATTAGCCTGAGCAGCCACAGGGGTAAAAATGACATCAATATAGCCATGCGCCAGATAATATTAATTTTCAACGGTGGCCCCGCTTGTTGTGGTTGCTGGTGATTACTTCTCATGACTAAGCCTGAAAAGGGCTCTGTGTTTGTAAACGCTTTATTTTAGCGACAGCGCAGAGTAAATGCATTAACAAATCTCACGACGGGTTGTCTTATAAAACATACCATGCAACCGTCACAGTAGACGAAAATAACTCCTCTCGATAAACCTTCGATTAAGTGTGCCTGTTACCAACCTACGATATCAATGCTACTTATTTTAGTGGTGACTATCGGGAAGCCCTGTTTCTCTATTTGATCTATTACGACAACGCTGCATACTCTGCATAAGAGCGCCGTTTGGCGCTTTTTTGGTTTTATTCGTTTATTAAATTCAATTTTTCTGGAACTTTGTGATTTGTTGACTATGGTTACTCTTGGTATAAAAGGATTTATTACTTAGAAATAGGAATTACCCAGGGTAATTCTATTGGGATATCATAAGCTGGCACAATGGAACTTGAATCTGAAGGAACAGATTATGGGG
>CAXAJC010000052.1:0-11311 GCA_963969005.1 uncultured Cellvibrionales bacterium
AATCAAGGCACAGAACCTTACCCTTGAGGTCGTAGAGAGTCTCGGCAAACACAGCCAGTTTGTTCCAGCCACGCTCGGGGCCGCCCAGATCAACGGACAGTTCAGGCAGAGGGAAAACCTCAACCTGATCATCCAGTCCGACGCCATCTTCTGTGAGGCAAACAAAACGAAATTCCCGGCTCAGATTTCGAGCCACCATAGAATACAGGGTGTTAACATATGCCGCGGAATACTTGGTACCCCACTTCATACATAGAACATTAACCACTTCGTTTTGTGTCGACATCAATCAAATCCTGAATAAACCTTATTACTATGGCTCAAGGGCCTAATTAGCGACTGGCGCTAGCCATTCCTGATATTTGTCACTCTTGCCACGCACTAAATCAAAATAGGCGGCCTGCAGTGCTGTGGCAACTGGTCCGCGCTTTCCGGAGCCTATAATACGGCTGTCATATTCACGGATGGGCACTACCTCTGCTGCAGTGCCAGTGAAAAATGCCTCGTCAGAGATATATACTTCATCTCTGGAGATACGCTTCTCACAGACCTCAATGCCCAGGTCTGCGGCCAACTTAAAGATCGTATCTCTGGTTATACCATCGAGGCAGGAGGTCAAATCCGGTGTGTAAATAACGCCGTTGCGCACGGTAAAGAAGTTCTCCGCACTGCCCTCGGCCACGTAGCCTTCAGGGTCGAGCATAATGGCTTCGTCACATCCAGAATCCAACGCCTCTCGCAGGGCCAGCATCGAATTAATATAGTTACCGCTGGCCTTGGCTTTTACCATGGTGATATTAACATGGTGTCTGGTGTAGGAGGATGTGCGTACCTTAAGCCCTGCCTCCATTGTTTCCGGTGACATATATGAAGGCCAGTCCCAGGCGGCAATACCGACATGAACTTTGAGTCCCTCTGCGCGCAGACCCATGCCCTCAGAACCCAGGAAAACCAGAGGTCGAATGTAGGCAGCGTCGAGATTATTGACGCGAACAACTTCGCGATGGGCCTCACATATCTCTTCCTGGGTAAAGGGAACCTGCAGATGCAGAATCTTGGATGAATTAAACAGACGTTTAATATGATCTTCGAGACGGAATATGCAGGTGCCATTTTTGGCTGTTTCGTAGGCGCGAATACCTTCAAAAACGGCATTGCCATAATGCAGTGAGGAAGTCAGGAAATGCGTCTGCGCATCTCTCCAATCAACCATCTCACCATCCATCCAAATAAATCCATCGCGGTCTGAAAATGACATCGACCCTAACCTCTCTATAAAATTAACTATTATCAAATAATGTATGCCACTGGCCTGTCACCATTTCGCGGCATTCAACAAAGTCCGTCGCGGGCACTTCTGCCCGCTGATTTTGCAGTTGTAAGCGGTGTCCTGCGGAACGATATAGCTTGTAAGCTTCTATTAACTGCTGTGATTTCTGCTCTGTAATCAGACCCACTTGAGCCAGTACTTCCAGGATGCGGATGGTATCAGTCCAATGAGTCAGCTGGTGAAATTCACAGGACCAAGCCAAGACCGCAAATTGAACCATAAATTCAATATCAACGATACCTCCTCTGCCCTGCTTAAGGGGGAATTTGCCATCTTTACCTATTTGTCCCAGATGTTTGCGCATTTTTTCGCGCATTTCCTGCACTTCTGTAGCCAGAACCTGCTTATCTCGTTTTTGCTGTAATCTATTTTCTCGCACTTGGGCAAACTGAGCGGCCAGATCAGTATCCCCTGCAATCACTCTGGCGCGCACCAGCGCCTGATGCTCCCAGGTCCAAGCATGGGATTGCTGATATTTATCAAAGGCGCCGAGACTTGACACCAACATGCCAGAATTTCCAGAGGGCCTGAGCCGCATATCAATCTCATAGGCAATCCCCGACACTGTCGACGTGGAGAGCAGATGAATAATGCGTTGACCGAGACGGATAAAAAAGGTGCTGGCATCAATACTGCGCGAACCATCAGTAACCTGGCCAGACTGGGCATTGTGTAAGAACACCAGATCGAGATCTGACCTGTAACCCATTTCGATACCACCCATTTTGCCGTAGGCAACCACAATAAATCCCGGGGTCTGAGTGGCTAGAGCGCTGCTTAGAGGCGGAGTGCCATAGGTTGCCTGCAACTGATCCCAGGCCACATTGGTGACATGCTCAACCACCACTTCAGCAATCCAAGTCAAATAATCACTGACCTGCATTAATGGCAGGGCCCCCGTCACCTCGCAAGCAGCTGCCCGCAGGGTGAAAGAGCGGCGGAAATATCGAATTACCTCCATTTGCTGCTCTGTATCCTCGCTGGCTATGCGCATAGTTTGCTGTCGCAACTGGTCGCGCAAAACGAGTTTTTGCGGTGCCGTGTACAGGGTTCGCGAATCCAGCAGCTCATCTAAAAGTGCCGGGTAGGCGGTGAGCTCATCGGCAATCCAGCTGCTGCGCTCACAGAGTAAACAGAGCTCCTCGAGGGCCTGAGCATTTTCCACCAGCAGGGCAAGATAGGCACTGCGTCGCAGTATTTCCTGAATCAGCCCCAGCACTCTGGACAATGTGCCGGTCTCCCGTCCAGCACAGGCTTGCAACATTCTGGGCATTAATTTATCCAGCCTGGTTCGGGGTAAATTATCCAATGTCTTTACAGCTCTGGACTGATAAAAACCGATCAACTTGTCAGCTATGTGCTGTGCCTGCTCATAACCCAAATGCTGCAGGTATTGGTGGATTTCGTCGAACTCAGGATTCTGCGGCCAATCCGGCTGCAACTCTGTACTGGGTTGGATCAGTTCATCTATGGCGCCGGGCTCGCTGATAATCGCGGCGAAGCTATAGCTGACCTGCTGTCGATGCTGCTGCAACTGCTCGCAAAACTCAGTCCAGCCAGCACAGTTCATAATCGCCGAAAGGCGCGCCTGGGCCAGACTGTCTCCGGGCAACTGCTGAGTCTGCTTATCCGCTATTCCCTGTAAGCCATGCTCGGTGTTGCGCAGAAATTCATAGGCCTTACACAGCCCCTGCTGCTCAACGGGGTCCATTAACCCCTCTGCTACCAGCGCGTCTAAAACCAGATGCAGAGATTGCGTTTGCAGAGCGCCAGTGCGACCACCCCGAATCAGCTGAAAGGTCTGAGCAATAAATTCAACTTCTCGAATTCCGCCGGAGCCCAGCTTGATATTGTCCTGCATACCTCTGCGGGTAACTTCCCGGGCAATGCCGCGCTTTAAATCCCGCAGAGATTCAATCGAGCCATAATCGAGGTATTTGCGATAGACAAAAGGTTTGAGCATTTGCTGCAGATAAGTCGCTGCATCATTGTCTCCAGCTACCACCCGCGCTTTTATCATGGCATAGCGCTCCCAGTCACGACCCTGACTGAGGTAATATTCTTCAAGGGCTGCAAAGTTCATTACCAGAGGGCCACTCTGACCATAGGGGCGGAGGCGCATATCCACCCGAAAGACAAAGCCCTCTGCAGTTTGTTTATCCAGAGCTGCAATCAGCTTTTGCCCCAACCTTATAAAAAACACCTGATTGTCGATGCTCCTGGTAGCTCCCACTGTCTGTCCGGCCTCTGGGTAGGCAAAAATCAGGTCGATATCTGAAGAGATATTCAGTTCGTAGGCGCCCATCTTGCCCATGGCGATGACTAGCAGGCGCTGTTCTCTGCCAGATGCATCCACTGGCGTGCCCCATTCGCCCACAGTCAGCCTGTGTAGGCAATCAAGGGCAGATTTAACACAGGCTTCGGCCAGCAAGGTGGCATCTCTGGTGGTTTCAAGCATAGAGGCCCGGCGGCTGAAGTCGCGCCAGATAATGCGCATCATTTCCCGTCTGCGGAAACGTCTGAGCTGCACATTGAGTTGCTCTTCTGTGCAATCATCGTCCAACTGACTGCTCAAAGAATCGAGATACTGGCTTGTGCTGTAGCTGCGCCACAGATCGCCGGACTCAACCAACTGCTGAAATAGACCCGGGTCCATAACTGCCTGGGCGGCAACAAAGTCACTGCAGCTCCACAGAAGTTTTAGGTCTGCAGCAAAATTCTGGTCGGCCAGATGCTGCTGCAACCAGTCTGAATTGGGAGTCGCTTGCTGATACTGCTCAAGATGACGCTGATAGGCCTTTTCTAATAACTCTGTTTTAGCTTCTGTCATCATCTGCCCATAGTTAAATTAACGCCCCGACTCTGGTGTCACACGCATCACTTCCGCAATGGAAGTAATACCTGCAGCGACTTTTTCTGCCCCGGCGAGCCGCAATATATTTATAGCCAGTTTAACCGCAACCGCGCAAATAGATTGAATATCGCTGTGCCCATTAATTTCGACGAGCAATGGTTTACTGATGGGCATTATTTCATAAACAGCCTGCCGACCTGAATAGCCTGTGTTGCGACATTCTATAGAGCCCCCCGGCCGGTAGATAACCTCTGGTATTGACACTGCCATAAGCTGCACTAATTCCTGGCAGGCGCCCGCATCCGAGCTCACTTCCAGCCGACAGCTGGTACATAGGGTTCGCAGCAATCGCTGGGCCATCACGCCATTGAGGGTGGCCTTCAGCAAATGGGCGGGCAGTTCCAGATCCGGCAAACGGCGAATGGCGGTCGGGGCATCATTGGTGTGCAGAGTAGAGAGCACTAAATAACCGGTCAGGTCTTTTAATAATCCACTGAGGCTGGGATACAGCCCGGCTGGGGTAATCTTGTTCGTTGCGCAACCCCCTATGCCCTGCTTGACAAAGCTATTGATTCCAAGCGGTTAATCCATAGTCTTGAGTATGGTCGGGCAATATCCTCAGCGCAATGTCATCTCTGGGGCTTTTTGTGAGGCAACGCATGGTATAATCGCGAGATGAATAAAAACACCTATGTAGAGTTCTTTCGCCAGACCTCTCCCTATATCCATGCCCACAGAGGCAAGACCTTTGTTATCGCTCTTGGCGGTGATGCGGTTTTGCACAGCAACTTCCACAGCACGGTGCATGATATTGCCCTGCTGCAAAGTCTGGGTATCCGTGTGGTGCTGGTGCATGGTGCGCGCCCTCAGATTGATAAACGCCTGCAGCTGTCGGATATAGGATCAGAATTTCATGGGTCAACGCGTATTACCAGCGCAGAAATAATGGCTTGTGTAAAAGAAGCCGTCGGCAGCACCAGACTTCAGATTGAGTCAGAGTTGAGTATGGGCCTGCCCAACTCACCTATGCACGGCGCGCAGATTCGCGTGATTGGGGGCAATTTTATTACCGCTAAACCTGTGGGTATTCGTGACGGTATTGATTTTCAGCGCAGTGGTGAAATCCGTCGCATCAATGCTCCAGCTATTGAACAGCAACTGGTTGATGGCGCCATGATCCTTATGTCCCCGGTGGGCTTTTCGCCAACGGGAGAGGCCTTTAATCTCAATTATCAGGAGGTGGCTGCCCAGACGGCTATCGCCCTCAATGCGGAAAAACTTATTTTAGTCAGTGAGGCTGAAGGCATTTTTAATGGGACTGAGCTACTGCGCAATTTATCGCTCCCGGAAGCACAGGATTTGATGTCCAAATCAGAAGCCGCAGAGCAGCAGCTGCTCGACTGTGCCTACAAAGCCTGTCGTAACGGTGTGGATCGAGTGCATCTGGTCGGCTGTGCTGAGGATGGAGGACTGCTGTCGGAACTCTTTACCAGAGATGGCAGCGGAACCTTGGTGATGACAGATCATTCAGAGGTGATCCGGCCAGCAACTATCGATGATGTAGGCGGCATACTCAATCTGATAGCGCCATTGGAGGACCAGCAAATTCTGGTCAAGCGCTCACGTGAATTGCTGGAGACAGAGATCTCACGCTTTATGCTGGTCGTACACCCCGAAGGTTTGTTACTCGGCTGCGCGGCCCTTTACCCAACCTCGGAGCAATCCGTCGGCGAGCTGGCCTGTGTGGCTACCCATCCGGAGTTTCACGGTCAGGGAATAGCCTCGAGATTATTCGACGCTATCGCCGACAATGCCCAGAAAAATGGTTTTAATAAACTGTTTGTACTGACCACTCAGACCGCCCATTGGTTTTTGGAGAAGGGCTTTATTGAGGCGGAGGTCAATGACCTGCCGGCACAGAAGCAGTCGCTGTATAATTACCAGCGCAATTCAAGAATTTTTAGCAAAGTCATTTAGGCACAGCAGTTGCGCCTAACCACAGTATCTTAACAAGGGAAATTCGATGCCCAAGTATCGCTCACACACTACCACCCAGGGCCGCAATATGGCTGGTGCCCGCGCTCTTTGGCGTGCCACTGGCATGAAAGACGACGACTTTAACAAGCCGATGATTGCTATTGCCAACTCCTATACCCAGTTTGTGCCAGGTCATGTGCATCTTAAAGATATGGGCGACCTGGTTGCCGCCGAGATTGCCAAAGCAGGGGGCATTGCCCGCGAGTTCCACACTATTGCGGTAGATGACGGCATTGCTATGGGTCATGACGGCATGCTCTATTCTCTGCCTTCCCGGGATGTGATTGCTGACTCTGTTGAATATATGGTCAATGCCCATTGCGCAGATGCGCTGGTATGTATTTCCAATTGCGACAAAATTACCCCGGGAATGTTGATGGCCGCGATGCGTCTTAATATTCCGGCAATTTTTGTATCCGGTGGCCCCATGGAAGCAGGCAAAACCAAGTTGGCTGATCACAATCTGGATCTGGTTGATGCCATGGTAATTGCCGTGGACGAAACCGCCAGTGACGAAAAAGTCGCTGAGTATGAGCGTTCGGCTTGTCCCACCTGTGGCTCATGCTCCGGTATGTTTACCGCCAATAGCATGAACTGTCTGACCGAGGCTCTGGGGCTTTCCCTGCCCGGCAACGGCACGGTGCTGGCGACCCATTCGGATCGCCGTGAGTTGTTTCAGGAAGCGGGACGCACTATCGTCAAAATGGCCCGCCAGCATTATGAGCAGGATGATTACTCTGTGCTGCCACGCTCAGTAGCCAACTTTAAGGCATTTGAAAATGCCATGACACTGGATATCTGCATGGGTGGCTCAACCAATACGATTTTGCATCTGTTGGCTGCGGTTCAGGAAGCCGGGATTGATTTTGATATGGGGGATATTGATCGTCTGTCCAGGCTGGTTCCCCAGTTGTGCAAGGTGGCGCCCAATACGCCTGAATATCATATTGAAGATGTGCACCGTGCCGGGGGCATTATGGGCATTTTGGCTGAGCTTAATCGCGCTGGGTTAATCCATGGGGACTTACCTACAGTGCACTCGACAAGCCTGCAGGAGGCACTGGATAAATGGGATATTGTCAGCGGCCATGTAAGCGAAGAGGTCAAGACCTTTTATAAAGCCGGCCCAGCAGGCATTCCAACTCAAACTGCTTTTAGTCAGAGCACCAGATGGTCATCTCTGGATGCCGATCGCGAACAGGGCTGTATCCGCAATCTTGAAAATGCCTTTAGTCTGGAGGGCGGTCTTGCAGTGTTAACCGGCAATCTTGCGCCGGACGGCTGTGTGGTTAAAACCTCCGGCGTGGATGAGTCTATTCATGTGTTCGAAGGCCCGGCCTTTATTACTGAAAGTCAGGACGAGGCCGTGGCCTGTATTCTCAATGATGAGGTGCAAGCCGGGGATGTTGTGATCGTTCGCTACGAGGGTCCGCGCGGCGGACCTGGTATGCAGGAGATGCTCTATCCCACCAGCTACATCAAGTCGAAGAATCTGGGCAAGGCCTGCGCATTGATTACCGATGGTCGTTTTTCTGGGGGTACTTCGGGCCTTTCCATTGGTCATGTGTCTCCAGAAGCTGGTGCCGGTGGCAATATTGGTCTGGTACGTAAAGGGGATAGTATTCGCATTGATATTCCCAACCGGAGTATCGACGTGCTGATCTCTGATGACGAACTTGAAGCTCGCCGTGCGGAGCAAGACAAGCTGGGCTGGAAGCCCGTCGAGGAACGCCCGCGCAAGGTGACAGCAGCATTGAAAGCCTATGCCAAACTGGCTACCAGTGCTGATAAAGGAGCTGTGAGAGATCTCTCCCAGCTGTAATCGAGTATCAGTCTAGGGATAATCCACAGACACAAAAAAGCCCAGTGTTAAAACTGGGCTTTTTTTGGTCTGAACAATTACTTCTTGCTGCAACCAGGCACCGTAGCACCTACATCACGAAGTTTACCCAGACGAGTACCTTCGGCATCCGCATACTTGATCCACTGTGTCGGATAGCGCTTACTCTTTTTGTCCTTGGCTGCTTTCAAGGATTTCTGGAAAGCAGAGATCGCATCTTTATAGCAGTGCAGATTAATCAGTGCATTGCCCATCACCAGATAGTTGGCTTCAGGACGTTTCACGCCACCTTTTTTTGCTGCTTTAGTTGCGGCTCTATAGGCTTCTTTGTCGCGACCCAGGTCCAGGTAGATACCAGCCAGTCGAGACTGCAGGTTTCCTGTATCCGAATACTTTGAAGCAGACTCTAGCGATTTAAGAGCTTTGACCAGATCTTTGGACTGATACCAGGCAGTACCCAAAATTTCGAGATTCTTGGCATTACGCTCAATGATCTTGTCTTTCATGCCCTTTTCGATAATGCGAGCAGCGCGATAAGGCACTTCTGCACCCAGATACATGTAGGCCATGCTCATTACCTGGCTCTCTTTATCCAGCTGGTCGTTTAAATAGACAACCTCTGTAGCCACCAGACGATCAGATTCACGCTCAAGCTCACCGTACATACCACCCACCTGCTTCCAGTAGGTCCATTTTGGGTAGTGCTTGATCAGCTTTTCAAGAATGCTGACAACGCGCTTGTAGTCGCCTTTCTCGTAGTACAGAACTCGCTGCAGTGACCACCAACCCTCTTTGGGCAGAATACCTTTGGATTCGACGTCAGTGATCGCCTCTTCCAGCATTCTCAGTGAATCGGCCTTGCGCTCTAGCTGATAGTAGATCTGTGCCAGCAGCACTTTTGCATCGGCACCAACAATTGTGGACTCCTGCATGTAGATCTCGAGCTCTTTAGCCGCTTCCGCATAACGCTCTTCAACGGTAAATAGCTGCGCCAATGTGTAGCGAGTATCCAGACGCAACTCCGGAGGAGTACCAGCGCCATTGATCACTTTACGATAGGCGCGAATGGCACTGCCAAAATCTTCCAGTGAATAGTGGACATAGCCCTGAAACTTCCAGATCTGAGTCTGCTCATAGTCAGAAGCACAGGTCTTTGGATTGGTTTCAATGTTAGTCAACATCTCGAGAGACTCAGCCCACTGCTCTTCCTCAAGAACAACCTGAATCTTCTCCAGTGCCTTGGCACACTTCGCCCCTACAGACTGACGCTGGCGAGTCTTTACGTCTTTATACTTTGGTTGTTTCTTTTCTTCTGCCGCCACAGCTGTGGTGCTAAGCACCGACTGCGGATCTGCTACTGTTACCAGCAAGGGCAACACAAAAGCAGCGCCGAATACGGCTAATATTTTGGTGCTTCTAAACATCAGATACCCCTTATTTAGCCATCTGGAAAGTGAATTTATACAGCACACCAGGAACTTCCTGAGCGGTACCGTCAATCACTCTTGGGTTATATTTGAGCTTGTTGGCTGCCTTGATAGCCGCGCGTCCAAAACCCCAGCCCTCTGGCCATTCTTCAACCATAACAGGATCACGAACACCACCAGTGGTGGTAATAATCACTTCCACTACAGCGTAGCCTTCTTTACCGCGAGTCTGCGCGCGGCGAGGATACTGTGGCTGCGGTACATACACAGGAATATAGTCTGAATCTCGAGCAAAGCCTGAGTTACCAATACTGAGGTTACCACCGGCTTTTGGTGCCGCCATGCTGACAGCATTCTCTGGCACTTCAAACTCCAGATTTTCTTCTGGAATGTCTGGTGGAGGTGTCTCAGGATCTTCAGGCTTTTCAACCTCAGAAGATTTGGCGTTCTCGGTCAATTGCCTGTCGACATGGAGGAAATCTGGAATTTTAAACGCTTCTTTTTCATCCAGATCCTTGTTACCAGAGTCAATTAGCTTGTACATCAAGATAATCAACGCAAAAGTAACAAGAATGCCAAGTGCGGCAGAAGCAGCAACTCTGATTGCAGTCATCTTATTAACTCAGTCGTTTTCTACAGAAATAGCCACTGGATTAATACCAATATCGCGGGCGATATCAGCTACCTTAGCAACTGTTTCAATGTTTGACTCATTATCGGCCTGGATCACCATGCCGCCCTTTGGATTGTCATTAAATAATCTAGTTAGATTAATTTTTAGTGCGGTAGTTTCAACCCGCTTTTTATCAATCCAGTATTCATTGTTCTCGCTGATCGCGACCAGAATACCTACCTTCTTATAAGACTGGGCCGTGTTTGCATCAATCTTGTCAACTTCTACACCTGGCAGCTTGATAAAAGACGCTGTCACAATGAAAAAGATCAGCATGATAAAAACCACATCAAGCATGGGGGTCAGATCGATAGTCTCGCCCTGGGGACTTGCTTTACTTGTTCTGTTACGCATAGTTCTCTCTCACAGGATGCCCGCCATAAAGCTGGCGGGCTCCAATTAGTGATCCATGGTCAAATGGTCTTCCAAAAGGTGCTTTTCGCGCTCTGCATTACGTTCGATGTAGGTCAAACCAAATACACCGGAAAGAGCAGCAACCATTCCTGACATTGTCGGAACAGTTGCCTGAGAAACACCACCAGCCATTGCCTTGGCATCACCACCACCAGTAAATGCCATAACATCAAATACTACGATCATCCCGGTCACTGTTCCCAGCAGACCAAACAGTGGAGCCAGAGCTACCAGTGTTTTAATCATCATAATATTTTCGTCGATTTTTATACTCACCTCAGAGATCAGCTTTTCTCTAATCTGGTGAGCATGTTTGGATTTGCGCTCTTTGCGCTGCTCCCAAACATCAAGGGCTCCTTGAACATCAAGGACAACACTGGATCGGAGATACCACGCACGTTCAAAGATGAGAGTCCACATAACGAACAGCAGGACGACAATGGCCCAAAGGACCATGCCGCCTGAATCCATAAACTTCCCAACTTCCGCCATCGTATCAACGAAAAACATCTTATTTACCCTCTACGGAACCAGCTACAATGCCCGCGCTCTGCTCTTCCAGAACATGCAGGATGCGTTGCGCTTTACCATTCACCAATGTGTGCATCAGTACGGTAGGAATAGCTACCACAAGACCCAGCACGGTGGTGATCAGTGCCTGAGAAATACCGCCGGCCATTGCCTTGGGATCACCAGCACCAAACAGAGTAATCATCTGGAAGGTAATAATCATACC
>CAXAJC010000053.1:0-11302 GCA_963969005.1 uncultured Cellvibrionales bacterium
CAAACTGGCTGGCACTACTGGGGGGCAGTTGCTCTTTATTCGCTGATGGCTCTGGCTCTTTTTCCGCTGATGGCTCTTTTCCCGCTAATGGCTCTTTTCCCACTAATGGCCCTTTTCCCGCTGATGGCTCTTTTCCCGCTGATGGCTCTTTATTGGCTGACGGCTCTGACAAGGGTTATTCAGCCTGCCAGATACAGTTGCCGCTGGCGGCTTCGATGGATTCAAGCTTGGCCTGGTGACGGGCAATTTCATGGTCATTGGCGGTGATCACGCGCAGGGGCGGGCGGCTGTCTGGCAGACGGCGGATATTTGAGGCCTGATTAATCTCGCCGGAATCTGCGGCGGACTGGTCGTTGATATTGAGATTGACCTGACCGCCGGTCATCAGCAGATAGACGTCGGCTAGAATTTCCGCATCCAGTAATGCGCCGTGGAGGTCACGCTGGGAATTATCGACGCCATAGCGCTTGCACAGGGCATCGAGGTTATTTTTTTGCCCCGGGTGTTTCTGTCTGGCCAGGGCCAATGTGTCGATGATTTTGCAGCCAGTTTCAATGGCAGCAATATTGCCTGGTAGTTTGGCAGTTTCATGGTTGATAAAACCCAGATCGAAGGGTGCGTTGTGGATAATCAGATCTGCACCTGCAACAAATTCAAAGAAGTCCGGGGCTATGGCGTCAAACAATGGTTTGTCTTCGAGGAATTGATCGGTGATGCCATGCACTTCCATGGCGCCTTCGTCTACTTTGCGCTGGGGGTTAATATACTGGTGGTAATGGCGGCCTGTGAGTTTTCGATTGACCATTTCTACACAGCCAATTTCAATAATTCGGTGGTCCTGGGAGGTCTCCAGTCCGGTGGTTTCTGTATCTAATACGATCTGTCTCATTTGCTGGCTCGGCTCTTTGTTTTCTAGCTCGTCTCTTTATACCCTGACTCTCTTGTACTGGCCACCTAAAGCTCATCGATGCCCTGATTGGCTAGCTGGTCGGCGATTTCATTCTCCCGGTGGCCGCTGTGTCCTTTGACCCAGCGCCAGTCTATCTTATGTTCTCCAATAACCGCATCGAGTTTCTGCCACAGATCAACATTTTTGACCGGCTTTTTTGCCGCGGTTTTCCAGCCGCGCTTTTTCCAGTTGGGCATCCATTCCTGAATCCCTTTAAGCACATAGGTCGAGTCTGAACTCAGTTCCACCTGGCAGGGCTGGGTGAGTGCTGTCAGCCCTTCGATTACGGCGGTCAGTTCCATACGGTTGTTGGTGGTATCTGGCTCGCCGCCACAAAAGCTTCGCTCTTCTGTGCCGTAGCGCATTAATACACCCCAGCCTCCTGGGCCTGGATTGCCACGGCAGGCGCCGTCAGTAAAAATTTCGACTAACTTCATATTGTTCCTGTTATTGCTGACTGTGCTTATTACTTGGTTTGATGCTGCTACTTTTACTGCTTAACGCAGACCTTGGGGCACGGTAACCATTGCTGGTTGCTGGCCGCCACAGTTGAGCGCGATTGCCAATGCCCCTGGTTTCTCGCTTGACCCCATGAATCATATAAAAATTACCCAAGGGAAAGCGAATCTTTTGCCCCAACTGATCCCAGCGACTGTCCTGTAGCAGCCATTGTGGCCGCTGCAGAGGCAAGTTATAGGCGCCGTGATCTATCTCCAGCACCTGAAAGTTAAGCAGCGATAACCAGTCCACCACGCGCCCTTTACGCAGATTATGGAAGCGATACTGGGGACGGCCTGTTGTCAGCTGCATCGGGAATTTCAACAGCCCCATTGGACCATAGGGGTTATACAAAAACAGCAGCATATGGCCACCTGGAGCCACTACTCGCGACATCTCGGCCAGCACTGCTTTAGGTGAGGCGGAGTACTCAACAGCATGCTGCAATATGGCCACATCTACCACTTCGGAGGGCAATGGTATTTCCGCATAGTTACTGATCGCTGCTGCGCCAGATACAGCAGCCAGGCCTGGAGCCAGATGAAAGCTGTGCAACTGATCAAACCCAATGAGGGTTTGTTTAGTTGGGGCCAATCCCAGATGCATAAGTCTGTAACCTGGCAACTGGGCAAATTTACGCTGCAATAATAACTGCTCCTGATGCAGCAGGTAGCGGCCAAAATCCTGCTCGGCCCAGGCATTTATATCGGCAATAGAGCTATCCAGACCCGTTACTCGGAGCCGATCAAATGCTGCTTTGCTGTGCTGTCGGATAAATTTTATCGGCATGGACTCTGGTTGCTATGTGATTCTCTGATGCTGTTTATTATGTTCGCTAGCTTGGTTAAACGCCAGTTATCCGCTGCTTAAAAAGGTTTGACTGGAGCCTACATCTATAAACTGAGCGCCAACTCCCGGCGACTTATTGTTTAATCGCACCTGGCTCGCTACAATCCCGCGCTCAAAAGCCATTTTAACTATAAGTTGATTATTTTTGCCTACCTTAAAAGCCTCTGCCTATCGGTTTCACACTTCTCTCGCACTATTACTTACCAGCCTGCTGCTTGCCGGCTGTGAGACTGCGCCCACCCTGGATGGCACTGTGGAGCCAGCTAAAATTGATGTTCCTATGGCTGCTGCGCCTGTGGGCGAGGAGATTCCTCAGGCAGCTGCTGTACCTGATGACCTGTGGCAACATATTCGCTCGGGCTATGGCCTTAGCCCGGCGCAGATGCACAAAACTGTGGCCAAGCAAATCAGCTGGTATCAGCGCAATCCTAACTATCTGAAGACGGTATTTGGCCGGAGTGAGCCGTTTATTTTTTATGTTACCGATGAACTGGATAAGGCGGGTCTGCCCCTTGAGCTCGCGCTGCTGCCTATTGTCGAAAGCACTTATGATCCTCTGGCCTACAGCCATAGCCATGCTGTGGGTCTGTGGCAGTTTATTCCGTCTACGGCACGCTCTTTTGGTCTGCACCGGGATCGCTGGTATGACGGGCGCCGCGATGTGGTGCTGTCGACTCAGGCGGCGATCAAGTATCTCAAATATCTGCACCGCCGCTTTGATAATGACTGGCTGCTGGCACTGGCGGCCTATAACAGTGGCGAGGGCAATGTGCGCAAGTCGATGGCGCGCAACCGCAAGCTCGGCAAGCCGGTGGATTTTTGGTCAATCAAGCTGCCCCGGGAGACCAGAAACTATGTTCCCCAGTTGTTGGCGCTGGCGGCGCTGATTGAGAGGCCCCGGGAGTACAAAATTGAGCTGCCTTCAATTAAGGACAGTGCCTATTTTGAAATGGTCGAGATTAAATCCCAGATCGACCTGAACAAGATTGTTGAGATCAGCAATATTAAAGGTGAAGACTTTACCCGACTCAACCCGGCTTACCGGCGCTCTATTACTCCGCCCCGGGGGTCCTATAATATTTTGCTGCCTCTAGGCTCGGCGGAGCCATTGCGTGAGCTATTGGCGACCACCGACCCCAAAAGCTGGGTGCCCTATACTGAATACTCGGTTGCAAGTGGCGATACATTGTCGGAAATTGCCCAGCGCTTTAAGATTTCTATGACCCAGTTAAAAATTCGCAATAATATGGGGTCAGATCGCCTGCGTATTGGCCAGATGCTATATATACCTCAGTCAGGCAAGGGCCCGCTGCTCAACAATGCTAATGGGGCGACCCAGAAGTCGGTTTATGCGGTGCAGCAAGGTGATTCTCTGTCGACCATCGCATTGCGCTTTAAGACTTCTATAGACAGTTTAAGGCGGTCTAACAATCTGTCATCTGATTTACTGCAAATAGGTCAAAAGCTTGTTGTGCGGCATTCTGTGGCGATTCCCAGTACTGATAATACCCGTCGGCTGTCCTATCGGGTGCGCCGTGGAGATTCTCTGTATTTGATTGCTGAGAAGTTTGATCTGAGTATTCTTGATATCACGCGCTGGAATAAAATAAGCCGCCATGAGTATCTGCAGCCTGGTCAGCGGTTGACCCTATTCATTAATGCCTTGCGGATCTAGGACACTCTGGATCTAAAGCACTGACTTTCTGATGGGCACAAAAAAGGCAGGTAATCCTGCCTTTTTATGCTTCTGTGACTCTATTTTACTGAACCACATCCGCATTAGCGATCAAGCTGGACTGATAGGCTTGCACATCGCGGCTGCCGATGGCGGCTTCCACTGCAGCTACCAGGCTACTTCTCTCCGATGCACTCAGGTCGCTGATATCACCCGCGGTAACATGGGTCAGGGATGCCAGAACATAGTCGCCATTGACGGTGTAGAAGCCACTGCGCTCTGGCCGGTCAGTCGGGATTGGCATTTGGAAAACATTGTCCCGCACCTCTGCATTAACTGAGGTTGAGATACGCTTGACGCCAATCGCCACCTGCCAGTCAAGCCCCGCGGCCTTGGCTACGGTCTCTATGGAGCCCCCTGCTTCGACCTTGGTCAGCAGCGCTGCACCCTGCTCGGCGATGCGCTGACGGGCTATGGAGGCTTCCAGGGCCGCAACCACTGCACTGCGCACTTCAGCAAGATCTCTTTGGCGAGCCGGGAAGGCTTCTTTTAGTTTGATAACCACATGACGGTCGTCACCCAGATCCATCACTTCACTGGCGTACTGCTCTTCCATGACTTCGCTGCTAAATGCCGCCTTGATAACTGCTGGGTATGCTGCGATGCCATCCCCACCCTGACGGGAGAAGGGCTCGGTGATCTGCAGATCAAGACCAAGATCTGTGGCAACTTCCGACAGAGTTTCTGAGTTAAAGCTTAGTTCTTTAAGCATTTCCAGCTTTTCTACAAGAAGATCTGTGGCTGCTTCGTTAAGCAGTTCCCGCTCAATTCGACCGCGCTCGGAGGCCAGTTCAAAACTCTGCTGCTGAAGATCGAGCAGTTTTATAAAGTGAGTACCTGTATCTGTCTGCACTGGCCCTGATACCTGGCCCTGCTCCAGATTGGCCAGAGCCGCTTCGAATTCCTCAGGAAAGGTATCGCCGCTGGTATAACCCAGATCGCCACCAAGCTCTGCGGAGACAAAGTCTTCGGAGTACTCTGCTGCCAGGGCGGCAAAATTGTCGCCGGCATCCAGTCGAGCCTGGATTGCCTGTAGTTTTTCATCTGTGGGATCGGCGAGGAATATATGGGCTGCTTGAAGTTGATCTGTCAGGTCTGCGCCTTCGGCTTCCTGATCAAAGCGGGTCTGAATCTGCTCTTCTGTCACTGATAATGAGCCGACCAATGAGGCGGGACTCAGCTCTATGGCCTCTACCGATACTGCAACCTCGGTCTGATACTGGGCTTTGGTCTGCTCATAGTACTCGCCGATCTGCTCTTCGGAAATGCTCACTGCGTCTGCGATTGGCTGTATTGGCAGGGTCAGATAGTAATAATCTCTGGTCTGTTGGGTAAATTTGGCCAAGCTGGCAATCTCGGCTTCTGTGACAAAGTTAGTGCCATTGATGGACTGGACAAATTGCTGAATAAGTATGTCTTGTTTAACCATATCGACAAATGTGGCGCTGGTGTAGCCCTGCTGGCGGATGGCATATTCAAAGGTCTTCTGGTCAAAGCGACCATCTACCTGAAAGCCCTCTGAGTCAATCAGTAGCTCGCTGACTTGCCGGGTGGATATGGCAAAGCCCTGATCTGCCGCGGACTGGGCAAGCGCAGTGTTGGCAATGATGCGCCGGATAATACCTGGCTTTAACAGTTCATCGTCGAGCAGAGCGGGATCTAAATTTTGATCCGCGCGAAGTATCCGCTGCTTTTCGGAGGCCATCACTTGCTGTACGCGCAGAGTACTGACATTTTCATCATTGATAACCACGGCCACTTCGGAGCCTGGTCCAGACAGGAACAATGATCCTGTGCCTGAGAATACAAATACAGCGCCAATAATGATAACAATCACGAGGGCGGTGCCGCGCATATTACTTCTAAAACTATCCAACATTTGTCTTTGTCCTAATAAGAAAAAGGCGCATCAATGATGCGCCTTTCAAAACTGGGATCGTCACTCGGTAAGAGAATCCCCCAGTGAATGACTTAATTTACTGCGTCTTTTAGTGCCTTGCCTGCTTTGAAGCTTGGCACGTTAGCAGCTTTAATTTGAATTTCTGCACCAGTCTGTGGGTTGCGGCCAGCGCGAGCGGCGCGATGCTTTACAGCGTAGGTACCAAATCCAACCAGAGAAACCTGGTCACCATTTTTAAGAGCGCCTGTAATCGCATCTAATGCGGAATCCAGAGCACGGCCTGCGGAAGCTTTAGAGATGTCTGCGCCATCAGCAATTGCATCGATTAATTCAGATTTATTCACGGTATTCCCCTTTCTTATGGAGTTGATTGATCCTGTTGAGATAAAAAGGTCGCTTATTCGATCTGGATGCTTGGAATCCCTAGCTAAGAGCGCCTTTCACAACAACTTTATACCAACAGCCTAGGGGTTCGGTCAAGCTTACTTTTTAAATTTCATCAATTAGTTTAACTCTAGTGTGTACTTGGCCTAGCGGCTGAATCGACGTTTTTTTCGGCGGTACCAGTTTGATTAAACTCCTCTTCGCTCAGAGCGGTGGGAGAATCCTGCAATGCGATCTGCAAAACCTCGTCAATCCACTTCACTGGGCAGATTTCAAGGTCTGCTTTAATATTGTCCGGTATCTCTTTCAAATCGCTGGCATTGTCGTGGGGGATAACCACTGTAGTAATACCACCGCGGTGAGCTGCCAGCAATTTTTCTTTAAGTCCGCCGATTTTTAGCACCTGCCCACGCAATGTGATCTCTCCGGTCATGGCCACATCTGCCTTGACTGGAATACCGGTTAAAACAGACACCAGTGCAGTACACATGCCAACACCAGCTGAGGGGCCATCTTTTGGCGTAGCGCCTTCCGGAACGTGAATATGCAGGTCATTTTCCTGGTGGAAGTCTTTGCGCACCCCCAGGGTCATGGCGCGGCTGCGCACTACTGTGAGCGCGGCCTGAATGGATTCCTGCATAACATCACCTAATGACCCGGTTTTAATTACACTGCCCTTGCCTGGTATGGCTGAGGCTTCGATGGTCAGCAGTTCGCCTCCCACCTGGGTCCAGGCCAGACCTGTGACCTGACCTACTTGGTTCTCTGCTTCGGCACGACCATAGTCAAATCGGCGAACTCCGAGCATATCTTCCAGCTCTGAGGGGCTTACAACGTCATTTGAGCGCTTGTCATCGCGCACATGCTGAGTCACGGTCTTGCGGCAGATCTTGGCTATATCGCGCTCTAATCCGCGCACACCGGCCTCTCTGGTGTAATACCTGATGGTATCTTTCAATGCGTCTTCGGTAATATCCAGTTCTGAGTCTTTAAGGCCATTCGCGCTGCGCTGCTTGGGCACCAGATATTTTTCTGCAATCTTTACTTTTTCGTCTTCGGTGTAACCGGGAATACGAATCACTTCCATACGGTCCAGCAATGGCCCGGGAATATTCATAGAGTTGGCGGTGCAGATAAACATGACCTCCGAGAGATCATAGTCGACCTCCAGATAATGGTCGTTGAAGGTATGGTTTTGCTCTGGATCCAGCACTTCCAACAACGCAGATGCCGGATCGCCACGGTTGTCCATACCCATTTTGTCGATCTCATCGAGCAGGAACAATGGGTTTTTGGTACCCACTTTGGATAGCTTCTGGATCAATTTCCCAGGCAATGAGCCGATATAAGTCCTGCGGTGCCCCCGAATTTCAGATTCATCACGTACGCCACCCAGGCTCATACGCACAAACTTGCGTCCGGTAGCCTTAGCGATGGACTCACCCAAAGATGTCTTACCCACGCCCGGGGGGCCAACCAGACAAAGTACCGGGCCTTTAAGTTTTTTGACACGCTGCTGCACCGCCAAAAATTCCAGGATTCGCTCTTTGACCTCTTCCAGACCATGGTGGTCCTGGTTCAGGGATTTCTCCGCATTGACCAGATTGTGCTTTACTCTGCTGCGGTTCTTCCAGGGCACGCCGATCATCCAGTCTATGTAGTTGCGCAGCACTGATGCTTCCGCTGACATGGGCGACATCATTTTTAGCTTGCCCATTTCTGACTGGGTCTTTTCCAGGGCTGCCTTGGGCATGCCCACATCAGTAATCTTCTTTTCCAGCTGGTCAAGTTCGGATACAGATTCGTCCATATCTCCCAGCTCTTTTTGAATGGCCTTCATCTGCTCATTCAGGTAGTACTCGCGCTGACTCTTTTCCATCTGCTTTTTGACTCGCCCGCGGATGCGTTTTTCGATCTGGAACAGATCGATCTCTGACTCCATCAGACTCATCAGATGTTCAAAACGCTCGGACAGATCAGCAATCTCAAGTACATCCTGCTTTTGCTCGAGATTGAGGGTCATATGAGAGGCAATGGTATCGGCCAAGCGATCGGCATCTTCTATGCCGCTGACCGTGGTGATCACCTCTGCAGGAATTTTTTTACTCAGGTTAACGTACTGCTCAAACAATGAAATGGTGGTGCGGATCAGTGCATCTGCTTCAGACTCTTCCACCGGCTCCCCAGCGAGTTCCTGACTCGATGTCTGCAAAAATGCCTCGCCCTCATGAGCATCGACCAGCTTGACCCGGCTGATGCCTTCCACCAGCACCTTGAGGGTGCCATCGGGCAGTTTGAGCATCTGCAGGATGGTAGCTAATGTGCCTACCCCGTAGATATCTTCGAGACCGGGATTGTCTTCGGTGGCATTTTTCTGCGCCACCAGCACAATCTGCTTGTCGGACTCCATGGCATGTTCAAGGGCTACAATCGATTTCTCTCTACCTACAAACAACGGCACTACCATATGCGGATAAACTACCACATCGCGAAGTGGCAGCAATGGATAGATTGCCTCGTTTGAATCAATGTCTTTGGAGCCCATTTTTACCTCTTTGTGCGTTTTTTTACCGTTAATGACTGGCTGCTTACTTTAGTGACTACCCTGATATATTGGGCCTTGCGGGATAAATACAACCACTGGCCAGAAAATTCTGCTCCGTTTGTGGATATTTATTGTGACAGTTACAAAAAAGGCGGCTTGCGCCGCCTTATAGTTAACCTTCGTCTGAAGCTACTTTCTTTGTCGCTTGCTGTTCGTAAACCAAGAGCGGTTCATTCTCGCCATTGATGACCGAGCCATCTACGACCACTTTGACCACATCTGGTTCTGCAGGAATTTTGTACATGGTGTCAAGCAGCACAGTCTCGAGGATAGATCTCAGCCCCCGAGCTCCGGTCTTGCGTTCAATGGCTTTGTCAGCAATGGCATCCAGGGCATCCCGGCGCAGATCCAACTCCACTGATTCCATGGCAAACAATGACTGATATTGCTTATAAAGCGCGTTCTTGGGCTCGACCAGAATATTAACCAGAGCATCGCGATCCAGTTCCTGCAATGTGGCAACCACCGGCAGACGACCAATAAATTCTGGAATCAGCCCATAGCCAATCAGATCACTAGGTTCAACATCCAGCAAAGTTTCACCAATGGACTTCTGGCTGTCCTTGCTGTTGACCTCGGCGCTAAAGCCGATGCCGCCCTTTTCAGAGCGATCGCGGATCACTTTTTCCAGTCCGGCAAAGGCTCCACCGCAGACAAACAAAATATTGGAGGTATCTACCTGCAAGAATTCCTGCTGGGGATGCTTGCGACCACCCTGGGGCGGAACAGAGGCAACGGTTCCTTCAATTAATTTGAGCAGCGCCTGCTGAACCCCTTCACCGGAAACATCTCTGGTGATTGACGGATTGTCTGATTTGCGTGAAATTTTGTCGATCTCGTCGATGTAAACAATACCGCGCTGGGCTTTATCAACATCGTAATCGCATTTTTGAAGCAGCTTTTGGATGATGTTTTCAACATCTTCACCCACGTAGCCGGCTTCGGTTAAGGTGGTTGCATCAGCAATAGTAAATGGCACATCCAGCATCCGCGCCAAAGTTTCTGCAAGCAATGTTTTACCGCTGCCTGTGGGGCCTATGAGCAGGATATTACTCTTGCCTAGCTCAACGGTAGCGTTGTCGTCACCTGCCTGTTCGCTGACCTGCAGACGCTTGTAATGGTTATAAACAGCTACCGACAGAATTCTCTTGGCACGCTCCTGGCCGACGACATATTCGTCGAGCAGGTCCTTGATCTCTGTAGGTACGGGCAGTCTGTCGGAGTTGCTGTCAGCCTCGGTGACCTGGGTTTCTTCGGAGATAATATCGTTGCAGAGATCGACACATTCGTCACAGATATACACTGAGGGTCCAGCGATCAGGCGGCGAACTTCGTTTTGGTTTTTACCACAAAAAGAGCAGAAAAGCAGTTTCCCGCCGTCTCCCAAGGTATCATTGTCACTCATTTCTCTCTCCTGCAACTCTAGCAAAAGGCATATAAAACATATACTTACAGGTAACTTCTTAGAATATAAGTCAGAAGCCTACCTACTCTACCCTCTTTTGTCCAGCACCTCATCAATGAGCCCGTACTCTTTCGACTCTTCGGCACTCATAAAGTTATCGCGCTCGGTATCCTCGGTCACTTTATCGACGGATTGGCCGGTATGTGTAGCCATCAGATGATTGAGACGCTCTTTGATCTTGAGGATCTCTTGAGACTGGATATGAATGTCTGTGGCCTGACCCTGAGCACCGCCACTTGGCTGGTGAATCATGGTGCGGGAATTAGGCAGACAGAAACGTTTACCTTCAGCACCAGCGGTCAGAAGGAATGCACCCATGGATGCTGCTTGACCTATACACATAGTGCTGACATCCGGCTTGATAAACTGCATGGTGTCGTAAATAGACAGCCCTGCGGTCACTGAACCACCGGGGGAGTTGATGTAAAGATGAATGTCTTTATCGGGATTTTCAGATTCGAGGAACAACATCTGGGCCACAATCAAGTTGGCCATATGATCTTCAACTTGCCCAACCAGAAAGATAACTCTTTCTTTTAAAAGTCTGGAATAGATGTCATAGGCGCGCTCGCCTCTTGAGCTTTGCTCAACGACCATTGGCACTAGGCCGCTGGCTTCCGCTTCTGGCATGCCGCTTACACCTGTTGGGAGTTGGAAATTCATTGCATCCTCGCTTAATTAATTTCTAAATGAGAGGCTATGCTAGCCTTTTGACACCACCCTGTATACGCGGCGAGAGACTGTGCCGGATTGATAACCGGCATAACCACAATAGCCTAAGTGACTTATACGGTCTCTGGATCTGGCTTTACAACCTCGTCATAGGGCTGAGCTTCTTCTTTAACCTTGGCCTTTGACAGCACCAGCTCAGTCACTTGATCTTCAAGAACCACAGCTTCCACTGAACTCAACAGTTC
>CAXAJC010000054.1:0-11159 GCA_963969005.1 uncultured Cellvibrionales bacterium
AATTATGAATTCAGATCGATTAGTACATAAAACATTACTTTCTGCAGCAGTGGCTGCAGCGAGTCTCAATGCCGGGCTTGCCTCGGCGGCGCAGATTGAAGAAGTGATAGTGACAACGCAAAAGCGTGCTCAGTCACTGCAGGATGTGCCAATTTCCGTCTCTGCATTTACCGGCAGTTTTATCGAAAAAGCGCAGATCTCTGACGCCAAAGCCATGGCGCTATTAACCCCTGGTGTCTCTGGTGATACAGATGATTCCTTTCTTGACTCGATGAATGTTCGTGGCATCAGTACCAATGACTTTGGTGTTGGTGCAGAGCCCTCCATTGGTGTTTATCAGGATGGTATCTATCTGGGCCGCACCGGTGGCGCACTGTCCAGCTTCTTTGATATTGAGCTTGTAGAGGTGGTTAAGGGTCCCCAGGGCACCTTGTTTGGTCGCAATGCCTCAGCGGGCGCAATTTCAATTACCACGGCCAAGCCCACAGACGAGCAGTCTGGTTCATTGGACATTGGTCTGGGCGAAGATGGTTACGCTGAGTTTACCGGTGTGATCAATATCCCGATCAATGATCAGTGGAGCAGCAGAACCGCTATCTATATGCAGCAAAAAGATGGCTGGGTGACCAATATCAATGATGGTAAGCAAGTAGGCGAGGTGGACAATCTGGCCGCCCGTTATACCCTGGCTTACGACAACGATACTGTGGCAGCGACCCTGATGCTGGAATACGAAGATCGCCAGGGGCCGCCTACTGTCTATCAGGTGTTTGATGCGGATGACAGTGGCTTGCCATGGTTTAGCAGCGACGCCGGCGAGCGGGAGTTCAGTTCAGATGTAGCCTCAGACCGGTTGGTTGATAAAGGCAATATCTGGGGTGCCACCCTCAATGTTGAGGTTGATTTAGGCGACGATTACAGCCTGACATCAATTACTGGCTTGCGCGGACACAACTATAATTACTTTGAAGATTTTGATGGTGAAGATCAGTTTATCTTTAATTATGGGCAGACTCAGAAGCAGGACTATTTCAGTCAGGAATTTCGCCTCAATAAAGAAACTGACGATGTAAGCTGGTTTGTAGGCGCCTCTTGGTATCAGGAAGATATTGAAACCCGTTTTGATCAAACCTATGACGAAGACACCATGTGTGCCACCTATGGGGCTTATTACACTGCTGGCTATGCTGCTGAAAATGGCGACGAGTTTGATGCGGAATACTTTACCTCCGAGGTAACCGATTGTGCTACCTATTACGAGTACAACGGGTACGAGAGTTATGGCCCTGGTATAGGTACCCGCAATGATTCTGTGGATATCGATGCAGAATACGACGGCTGGGGTGTTTATGGTGATGCTACCTGGCGTGTGGCAGACGATCTGGATCTGAGTTTGGGTGCTCGCTACACTGAAGATAACCGTGAATTTGGGCAGAAATTTGGCGGCGATGATCGCAACTATCTGTGGTACTCGTTCCCGTTTTTCTCTTCAGATTTTATCCGTGGCGATGACCAGTGGACCAATACATCCGTTCGTGCGGCATTGAACTATCAGCTCAGCGATGATGTCTCCACCTATCTGAGCTACTCAACGGGCTACAAGGCCGGTGGTTTTAATACCTTCTTTGTACTGTTCCCGGACGATGTGGATATCGATGATATTGACGGCGAAGATGCAGTCGAGCTCGGCGGTACCCCAGAGGACTTTGACAAGGAAGAAGTGGCCAATATTGAGTTGGGCTTAAAAGGCCAGTTCTGGGATGGTCAGATGCAACTTAATGCCAGCATCTACAGCTATGAGTTTGAAGGTATGCAGTCTGGGTACTATGTAGGTTCTCGCTACAGTGTGGCCAATGTGGGAGATGCAGAGGGCTCTGGTGTGGAGCTGGATATGCGCATTCTGCCCACTGAAAATCTGGATATCTATCTGGGACTGTCCTGGGCCGATACCGAGTTGACCAAGCCAACTGAAGGCTTCTGTGATCCAGCGGACTGTAAAGGTGCGCAGATCCCCGGAACCATTGACTTCAGTGGCGCTCTGGTAGCTACCTATACAGTACCAATGGACAGCGGCGAATTGGCCTTTACTGTGGAGACTTTCCATCAGCAAGAGGGTGTTGCGTTTGGTGCCTTTGATAAAGACCCACTGATGACTGATGGTTTTACTACTACTAACCTGCGCGTTGGTTACGACAGCATCGAAGACTGGTCAGTGACTCTGTGGGTGAATAACCTTACCGATGAGTTCCATTACAAAGGGGTGGCCGGTGCAGAGAGCAATATTGGTGCCCATTACTTTGGCTTCTCCGAGCCGCGCAGAGTAGGTGTTGATATAGGCTGGAAGTTCTAGGCCGCTGCGTTAACGGGTAAATTGCTGTAACCGAAAAAGAGCCGACAATGTCGGCTCTTTTTTGTAGACTGTCAAAAATTTTCTGGTTGAAACTATGGATCCGCAACAGCAGTTTTTTCAAGCGCTGGATGCCCTGCGCAAAAATGATCTGGATCGCTGTGAACAGATTTGCGAGCGTCTGTTGGCGCTTAATTCCCGTGAGGTAAATACCCTGCGCCTGCGCGGGCAGGTATTTGAGCGCCGCGGTGATCTGGATGCGGCCGCCGCCGGGTTTGAAGCAGCCATTGCCATTGCCCCTGATTTTGCCCATGCCTGGTCTGATCTGGGTAAGGTGCAGTTTGCTCTCGAGCAATATGAGTCCTGTGAAAAATCCCTGCGCCGAGCCATACAGCTGGATAGCAAATTAAAGGGCCCGAGTAAGCTACTTGAAAAGCTTATGCAAACTCGGGGTAGTGCGCAGCAGTTAGCAGATATTGAGACAGTTAATCGCCAGCGCGACAAAATCAGAGACAATGTTATGGAGGCAGGGGCTCTGGCAAAAGCCGGAGACTGGGTTGCCTGCGAGGAACTGTGCAAAAAAATATTGGCCGAGGACGAGGACAATGCAGGTGCCAAAGAGCTGATGATCGAGCGGGCACTGGAGACAGGTCGCGCCCGCTGGGCTGAAGAGCTGGCCAGGTCGCTAATTCGAAAAATGCCCGAGCAGTCAAAATGGTGGTTGCGACTGGGAGCGGCGCTGTCCCGTCAGGATCAGCTGGTGGAGGCTGAAGAGGCCGTACAACATGTACTGAATATAGATGCCGAAAAACCTGAAGCGTTGATGTTGCTGGGAGATATTTATTCTAAGGACAACCGCTTTGCCGACGCACTGAAGCAATATGATCTGGTGCTGGCCAGCAGCCCAGATAAGGTTTCCGCGCTGTCGCAAAAGGCCACAGCATTAAAAACTTTGGGACGGCAGCAGGAGGCCATCGACATCTATCAGCGCTGTATAGCATTGGATGGACAATATGCCGAGGCGGCCTGGTCATTGTCGAACCTTAAAACCTACAGGTTCAGCGATGATGAAGTGGCCGGGTTTAAGGCGGCACTGGCAGCGGATGACGTCAGCCATAAGAACCGCGTCTATTTTAACTATGCTCTGGGCAAGGCCTATGAACATCGCAAGGACTGGGATGAGGCTTTTGCCTGTTATCAGGCGGGCAATACTGTGCAGAAGACATTGGTAAATTGGAGCGCGGATAATTTCTCTACGCTGGTGGATAATATTATTGAGGTGTTTAGCCCTGAGTTTATTGCGGCTAATCAGGGTTCCGGGGTTGAGGATCAGTCCCCCATTTTTATTCTTGGTTTACCCCGCTCTGGCTCTACATTGCAGGAACAGATACTGGCCTCCCACTCCCAGGTTGAAGGCACCAGAGAACTGCCCTATATCAGCTGGCTGGCCAATCGACTTCATCGCCAGCCGAATAAAATGGCCTCAGTGGCCTATCCCCAGGGAGCGGCTGAACTGACTCAGCAAAATTGGCAAACCATTGGTGAGCAGTTTTTACAGCAGGCCCAGCGCCATCGCCAGACCGAAGCACCGTTTTTTATCGACAAACTGCCTAATAATTTTATCTATGTTGGCCTGATACTGCTGGCCATGCCCAATGCCAAGATTATTAATACAGTGCGCAATCCTATAGATAACTGTTTTGGCTGTTTTAAACAGCTGTGGGCAGAGGGCCAGCACTTTACCTATGATCTGGAGGATCTGGGCCGCTATTACCGGGACTACCACCGGTTGATGGCCCATTGGCAGCAGGTTTTCCCCCACAAGGTCTATTCTGTGAACTATGAAAATGTGGTGGATAATCTTGAAGACAATGTGCAGCAACTGCTGGACTATTGCGGCCTGCCCATGGAGCAGCAATGTCTGCGCTTTCATGAGACTGAGCGGGCAGTAAATACCGCCAGCTCTGAACAGGTGCGCCAGCCAATCTACAAATCTGCCCTGGCTTACTGGAAGCATTTTGATGCCCATTTGCAGCCATTAAAAACAGCGCTTGGTGATTTGGCAGAAACCTAGATTCCCGGGCTCGAGCTTAAAATACCCTCTAGGGGTAGCATAGCCCTATAGAGTACTGCCTAGCTTAGGGGTAAGGTGCGATAATTGCCACACAGTCAAATAATGGAACGATCATGAGTCAGGCGCAGCAGTTAGAAGCTTTTTTGCACAGCAATCCAGAGATTGAAATATTCGAAGTTATTCTCCATGACCTCAATGGTATCCAGCGCGGCAAATGGCTGCCCCGTGAGCAGATTGGCAAGCTCTTTAAGGGCGGTTACAAAATGCCCCAGAGTAGCTGTTCTCTGGATAGCTGGGGTCGTGATCTGGAGGTGCTGGTAGCCGAGACTGGCGATACAGATGGGGTCTGTATGCCCCATGCTGAAACCCTGGCGGTGGTGCCCTGGGCTGAGCGGCCCACCGGCCAGATTGTGGTTTCCATGGGTGACTTCAGTGGTGACAATCACTATCCCGGTGATTGCAGAGTGGTGCTGGAAACTGTGTTGGCGCGCTTTAAAAAGCTCGGTCTGACGCCAGTGGTAGCTAGCGAGATGGAGTTTCATTTACTGGAACTGGATCGGGATAAATTTGGTATTCCCCAGCACAGCCAGAAGGCACTGGATGGCACTCCCGCTCTGGGCGGGCATACCTATGGTATTGATGCCATGCGCGATACTGCGCCATTGCTGGATGGTATTTCTGCCGCGGCGAAGAAGCAGGGCTTGCCAGTGGACAGCCTTATCTCTGAGTTTGGGCCTTCTCAGTTTGAGATTAATCTGTACCATCAGGACTGCGCGCTGCGCGCCTGTGACCAGGGCAGTATGCTTAAGCGGGCGATTCGCAATGTGGCTCGCAGCCACAACAAACTGGCCTCATTTATGGCCAAGCCATTTGCCGAGCAGGTGGGCAATGGCATGCATGTTCACTTCAGTCTGGTGGATGATCAAGGCAATAATCTATTTGATAACAATACAGAACAGGGCTCGGAATTACTTAATCAGGCGGTGGCCGGCTGTTTGGCGACCATGGCTGACAGCATGGCCATTTTTGCGCCCAATATAAATTCTTACCGGCGCATGGTGCCGGGCTGTTATGCGCCACTGGCTCCTAACTGGGGTTTTGAGAATCGCACTACAGCAATTCGCATTCCCGGGGGTGATCACAGTGCCAGACGTATTGAGCATCGCGTGGCAGGCGCTGATGCCAATATCTATTTAACTGTCGCGACCATGCTGGCCGGGGCCCTTTACGGTATTGAAAATAAGCTGGTGGCTCCAGCCGCAGTGGAGGGAGATGCTGGTGATATAGCCCCTGAATTACCCCATTTCTGGAATGACGCAATTACTCAATTTGAGCAGTCGGCCTTTATCAGGGATTATCTCGGCACAGAACTACAGCGCAATTTTGCCCTAAGCAAGCGTATGGAAAAGCAGGAGTTTGACAGCCGCGTTACAGCGATGGAATACGACGCTTATCTCTGAATTTTGCGTTGGATCAATAATGAGTTGATACGATTTTCCGCAAGCCGGGCTTGAGCAGAGGCCTTCTTTGAACTGTTGGCAAATGGCCCGACCAGAACCCGGTGCCACTGTTCCCCTGAATTGTTGACAAAGGTTTCAATGTTGGCGGACAGATTTAACAATGTCACCTGTCCCCGCAGGCTCTCTGCATCACTTTTATTTCGGAATGAGCCAATTTGCAAAAGATAGTTGGAGTCTTCGTCCGGCGCGGCTTTTTTATCCACTACCAGTTCGTCCTTGGAGATAATTACCTCTGATGTTTTAAACACATCATCAAAGGTGAAGGTCAGGCTCGGTGATTTGGCACCTTCGGTTGCAGTTGTAATTGATTGTTTGATGGAGCTGTCGGGGCTCCTTTCCAAAAGCATTGGACCAAACTGCACACCCAGACCACCTATTACCAGACCAGCGAGAAATGGCCCCAGTGATGATTTTTGCTCCACTGGTTTTTTCTGTCCCGAGCGGTTGCCAGATTTTCTTGAATAGCCTTGAGCCATAGTTAGCCTTGAGTTATTTTTGCTTTGAGCAATTTTGTGCTCTGTCCTGAATCCAGCCGTGATTGTAGGTGAAATTACAACTTTTAGGCAAAATAAACTCGCTGTTTTGCGGTTAAAGTTCTTGGGGATCTATATCAATGGACCAGCGCAGTCGTCGGCTGTCTCGATGATTTTCCAGCTGTTGCCCGAGTTGGGCGATCAGATGCTGCAAGCTGGTGCGTTGCTCAGCATCAATCTGTAGTACATAGCGAAAGCGGCCAGCGCGTTTTTCCATCATTGCTGGCAGGGGCCCAAGATAGGCAAGGTCAGGGCTGGGTGCGCAGAGCTGTTCCGCCAACTGTCGGGCCAGACGCAGAAAGTTCTCTGCCTGATCGGCGCGGTTTGATTCAGCGCGAATCAGAGCCATATGCCTAAAAGGCGGTAGTTGGTTAAGCTGGCGCTGGCTCAGTAGCTGCCTAGCAAAGTCGCCATAGCCCTTGGTCATCAGCAATTCCAGCAACGGATGTTCTGGCTGATGGGTTTGAATCAATACCTGGCCGCGGACCTCACCGCGACCGCTGCGCCCGGCTACTTGAGTCAGCAATTGCCCCATGCGTTCATGGCCGCGAAAGTCCGGGCTAAATAGACCGCTGTCAGCATCCAGCACAGCCACTAGACTAACATTGGCAAAATGATGGCCTTTGGCCAGCATTTGGGTACCTACAAGAATGCAGGGTTCACCACTGTTTACCGTATCAAACACCGCCTGCATAGCACCTTTGCGTCTGGTGCTATCACGGTCAACTCTAATAACTTTAGTGTTGGGGAAGCTCTGCTGCAGAAAGGCCTCGCTGCGCTCTGTGCCCTCGCCAACCGAGATCAGTTGGTGACTCTGGCAGCTTGGACATTGCTGAGGAATACGCTGCTGGTAGTCACAATGATGGCAGATCAAACGATGGCGAGCGCGGTGTACCGTAAGCCTGGAGTCGCACTGGTTGCATTCTGCGCTCCAGCCACATTGCTGGCAAAGCATTGCCGGAGCAAAACCCCGTCGGTTGAGGAATACCAGAGCCTGCTGTTGGTTGCTGAGTGCCGTGCCTATAGCCGCCATGGTTGACGGAGCTATACCGGATTCCACCCGCTCTGCTTTGAGATCGACGATGCGCCAGTCCGGTTGCACTGCACTGCCTGCTCTGGTGTTTAGCACCAGATGTTTATAACGCTGGTTATCACAGTTATTCAGTGATTCAAGTGACGGTGTTGCGGAGCCAAGAATAATTGGGATATTTTCCTGATGGGCACGGATCACGGCGAGATCGCGAGCTGAATAGCGAAACCCTTCCTGCTGTTTGTAGGATTGATCATGCTCTTCATCGAGAATAATTAAACCTGGTGATTGCAGCGGCGTAAATATGGCAGATCTGGTTCCCATAATAATTCTCGCCTGACCAGTTTTAGCTTGCATCCAGGCGTCCAGCCGCTGCCGATCAGTGAGTCCTGAGTGCAATGTGACCATGGGCACATTAAAGCGATCGCGAAAGCGCTTCTCGGTCTGGGGGGTAAGGCTAATCTCCGGAATTAGCACCAGTGCCTGGCGTTCATAGCGCAATACCTTTTCAATGCTCTGCAGATAAATTTCTGTCTTGCCGCTGCCAGTGACGCCGTCCAGCAGATAGCTGTTAAAGCCATGATGATCAATCTGATCCATGGCCGCCTGCTGGGATTGATGCAGGGGCAAATGTTCCTGTTTGAGTAGGTTGCTGGTTGCCGATGGCAGCGAGCTGACAAAGGTTGGTTCGATCAGCTGTTTTTGCTCAAGCTGCTTAATAATGGCCCGGGAGAAGGTCTCCAGAATCAGATCTTCTGCAACCACCGGCCCCTGATCCCGGATTAATTCCACCAGTGCCCGCTGTCTGCGCGCCTGTTTCAGTGAGTCCACTCCCAGGCCTTTGCCATGGGTTGTGAGTTGCCAGCAATGTTGCCCCTGGGCGGGTGGCAGCGCGCCGGAGCGCAGCAATACAGGTAATGTGCTGAAAAGGGCATCACCAATAGGGTGCTGATAATAGTTGGCGGCCCAGATAAACAGTTTAAACAGAGATTCGGGTAACAGTGGTTCAGGGTCGATCAGTTGGCTGACGGGCTTTAGTTTTTCGAGGGCAAAGTCACTGCTGTTGCCCAGCTCAATTATTAGTCCGGTAATCTGCCGCTTGCCGAAGGGTACCATCACTCGACATCCGGGCTGCACAGAGCTGTCTGTCGCCTTCAGGCCGAGATTTTCGGGAATCAGGTAATCGAAGGTACGGCGCAGTGGTGAGGGCACGGCAACGCGGATAATTAAAGGCTCTAACTGGGCCATAAAAAATTCAGAATTCCTTTTGTAACCTGGTTTATTTCTGCTAGAATCCGCGCTCTTAAGAAATGGCCTACCGTGCCTTTCGGAAGCTGGACCACCTTTTGGCAGCATTAAATAGGTGTCACCCCGGGTTCACGATGAGGTGGCGGCTCGCGAATTGGAGTATATGATGAAAACAGAGATTCACCCAAGTTATAACGAACTAGTAGCGACTTGCAGCTGCGGTAACGTTATCAAAGTCGGTTCAACACGTGCTGAAAGCATCTATCTTGATGTTTGCTCTGCATGTCACCCGTTTTACACTGGCAAGCAGAAGATTGTTGATACTGGTGGTCGAATCGATCGCTTCAACAAGCGTTTTGGTGCTGCCAAGAAGTAATTGGTGCACAGCTGAACAGAATAAAAAAAGCCGCAGGTGTTATCTGCGGCTTTTTTTTATCTCTGCTTTTTGTTCCTAAGGTACCCGCATTTTTCCCAACTACTGCAGTTCAAAAATAACATCAATACGATCCCTAAACTGAATGCTGTCCTGAATATACTGGCCCATATCGGCACTGGCAGATCGGCTCATCATGGCTTCTGGGCGGCCATAGGGCACTGAGCTGTTGGTTGTCGCCGCCTGATAGCGAATCTGCACTATGGGGCCCAGTTTGGCACCATAGGCTTCAGCCAGAGTCTGGGCTTTCTGTTTGGAATCCTCAATCGCTTGCTCTCGGGCCTGTTGCTGGTACTGCTGCTCGTCTCTGACTTTTAGCTGGAGTTGACCTATCTGGTCAATACCTGAATCCAGAGCCGTATCCATTAGCTCGTTAAGCTGCTCCAGATTATTGAGTGTTACAGTGACTGATCTAACTGCTCTAAAGCCGGTAAATCTCTGCTTTTGGTTGATATATTCGTAGTTGGGACTAAGCCTGAGGGTAGGTGCTATTACATCGGCCTTGTCTATGCCTATTCTTTTGAGAGCCCGAATAAAGTCATTGACCCTGCTATCGACATCTTCTTTAGCCACGGCGCTGTTTCGGTTAACTGCCTGCAATTGTAGGCTGAGTTCAGCCATATTGGCTGATACGGAAACTAACCCCGAACCGGAGGTAATGATAGTGCGTTGACTGGTCTGGCCGTCGCAGGAGACTGCACAGAGGCTGAGTAGGACGATGATAAGTATCTGTCTGGTTCTGTTCATAACATTTAATATCCGTTTATGTTAAATCTTTACCCAAGCTTAGCATTGATTATTTAACCGGCAAAAGACAATGCATCTTTTGTCGAGCCGTTGTTGAGAAGGTACAATACGCGCCAAATGGTTAAACTGGAGGCTTAGGGTGAGCTCACTTTGGTGGTTTATCAAATTTATTCTGGTGATTGCGGTGGCGTTGGTGGGCGCTGTATTTGCTATGGAAAACAGCCAGCCCATGAGTGTCAGTTTTATCCTGTTCAATGGCCCTGAGATTAGTCTCGGATTCTGGCTGCTGGTGTTTCTCTCGGTGGGTACTCTGTTGGGTATTTTTGCCAGTTCGGTGATTATTGCCAGTTACCGTCGCAAGTTGGCTCGCGCCACAAAGAAGGATTAACTCAATATGGCTAACAGTGAGTCTCGCGTTATTGTCGCTCTGGACTATGATAATCAGCAGTCGGCCCTAAATCTGGCCGAGCAGTTAGACCCCAGTCAGTGCCGTCTGAAGGTTGGCAAAGAATTGTTTACTGTCGCCGGACCACAGTTGGTCAAGGTGCTGGTTGAGCGCAACTTTGATGTGTTTCTCGATCTTAAATTTCACGATATTCCCAATACCACGGCCCATGCAATAAGTGCGGCTGCTGATCTGGGTGTGTGGATGGCCAATGTCCATGCCTGCGGCGGTGGTCGTATGATGCAAGCGGCACAACAAAGCCTCGAGCAAAAGGGCAGTGATATGTTGCTGATTGCTGTGACTGTACTGACTAGTATGGATCAGTCTGACTTGCAGCAGGTGGGCATCTCTAACAGCCCTTCTGAGCAGGTGCTGCATT
This sequence comes from uncultured Cellvibrionales bacterium, assembly GCA_963969005.1. Lineage (GTDB taxonomy): Bacteria > Pseudomonadota > Gammaproteobacteria > Pseudomonadales > Porticoccaceae > HTCC2207. The sequence goes on from CAXAJC010000054.1 coordinate 10,757, forward strand.
TGGCGCGACTGGCAAAGAACTCTGGGCTGCATGGGGTAGTGTGTTCGGCTCAGGAGGCCAGTGCATTAAAAGCAGGCCTGGGAGCAGACTTTAAACTTGTTACGCCAGGAATACGCTTGCCTGATAGTGCCGCAGATGACCAGCGTCGTATTGTCAGCCCGGAGGATGCTATTGCCCTGGGCAGTGATTATCTGGTGATTGGGCGACCGATTACCCAGTCTGCAAATCCGTTAGCAACCCTAAACCAGATAAATCAGTCCCTGAGCGTTTAATTTAGTTTCTAGGGTGTCCGTTGGAAAACACGAATGTAATCTACTTGCATCTGCTGGGGGAACTGGGTACTGCTGTCGGGGCTGCCAGGCCATTGACCACCCACCGCCACATTAAAGATAAAGAAAAAATC
>CAXAJC010000055.1:0-11130 GCA_963969005.1 uncultured Cellvibrionales bacterium
ATTCTAACCAGCTCAATGGACTGTTTAACAAAATGTTGCAGTCTGTGCTGGTGCAGTGATAGCCCTAAAGGCCTGTTTCTAAACCTGTCTTTCATTGGCTGAGCTCACTCAGCTGTTGTCGGTTAACCGCTTCTTTTATGGGGCAGCTAACCATCTATTCTTATCCCGGATTCAATCTTGGGAGGCAGTTCAACCTCGGATGAACTTTTATATTGTTCGTCAAACCAAGGGACTTCGCGGCCAGCAATATAACAACAAAAGCCATTGGCTACAATTGAAAGCGATAAATAAGTTGGGTGAATTTAGCTGTGGTGGTTACAATGACGCCGTTTTCACTATCCAACAGTTGTCCTATTTTGTCTGATTCAGAGTCAAAACCAAATTTTAGTAAAGTTACTTTCGTTGAGATTGGGCCGGAGCATGCCGGCCAGCGCCTGGATAATTTTCTTATCCGTCACCTTAAGGGTGTACCCAAATCGCGTATTTATAATCTGCTGCGCAAAGGCGAGGTCCGTATCAATAAGGGTCGAGTGAAACCGGATACCAGAGTGAAAGACGGCGATATGTTGCGTATTGCGCCCATCCGCACGGCGCAGAAGGGGGCATTACCGGAGCCTGGCCAGCAGTTAAAGCGCTATTTGGCAGAGAATATCCTGTTTGAAGACGATGGCTTGCTGGTGATTAATAAACCCAGTGGCTTGGCCGTGCATGGCGGCAGTGGTATTAGCCTAGGGGCTATTGAAGCATTGCGGGCAGGGCGGCCTGAACAGCGTTTCCTTGAGCTTGTGCATCGCCTTGATCGAGAGACCAGTGGCTGTTTGATGCTGGCCAAGAAGCGCTCAGTGCTGCTGGCTCTGCAGCAAGCTATGCAGCGCAATCAGGTAGAAAAACGCTACAAGGCTTTGGTTAAAGGTCAGTGGCCCAAGGGCAAGGCAACGATTAATGCGCCACTGCGCAAGAATACATTGTCTGGTGGTGAGCGGGTTGTCAGAGTTGATGCCGACGGTAAGCCCTCGGTCACCCATTTTAAGATTGCCCAGCGGTTTAAGCAGTCAACCCTGCTGGATATTAAGCTGGAGACAGGACGTACCCACCAGATCAGGGTGCACTGTCAGTTTTCCGGTCAGCCTGTAGCTGGTGACCCCAAGTATGGTGAAGGCCCCTTTAATGAAAGTCTTAAAGACGCTGGCCTAAAGCGCTTGTTTCTGCATGCCAGCAACCTGCGGTTCAGACATCCACTTTCCGGCGACTGGGTAGAGATCGAGGCGCCATTGCCCAAGGATCTTGATTCGGTGCTTGGCAAGTTGGTGTAATAGAATGATGGCCAAGGACTTTATTGTGGCTAGAGGCGCTATTATGGCCGAGGGCTCTACCATGGCTGAGGGCTCTATTATGGCTGAGGGCTCTATTATGGCTGAGGGCCCTATATATGGCTGAGGGCTCTACCATGGCTAAAGGCTCTACCAAACTGATTATTTTTGATTGGGACGGCACTCTATCAGATTCTGTATCGCGTATTGTCAGCTGTATTCAGCTCGCAGCGGCAGATCATCAAATGCCAGCACCGACATTTGAGCAGGCCAAGGATATTATTGGTCTTGGGCTGCGCGAGGCGATTGCACAGTTATTTCCCGATACCGAACAGACTTTGGTTGAGGAATTTGCCCTCAGCTACTCGGCCCATTATCGCAGCCAGGACAGCAACCCCTGTGATTTTTTCCCTAATGTACTGGATACCTTGCAGCTGCTGCGAGATCAGGGCTATCTGCTGGCGGTAGCCACCGGTAAGAGCCGGGCCGGTTTGGATCGAGTACTGCGAGCTACTGGGTTGGGTGAATTGTTTCATGGTTCGCGCTGCGCGGATGAGACTGCTTCCAAACCACAGCCCTTGATGCTGGAGCAGCTATTGCAGGAGTTTAACTTGCAGCCCGGGCAGGCGCTGATGGTTGGCGATACCGAGTTTGATATGGAAATGGCGGCCAATGCTGCCATGCCAAGGCTCGGGGTGTCCTACGGGGCTCATCATGCTGACCGATTGCAGCGCTATCAGCCAATTGCCTGCATTGACCATTTTGCAGAGATAATTAACCTGCTGTAATTCACAGCTCAGGGTATCTTGATATCCCATTCGCCGAGCATGGAACAGAGGTCAATCAATGGCAGCCCCACCAGAGAGCTGGGGTCATTGCTGTTGACGGCGGCAAATAAGCTGATACCCAGAGCTTCTGCTTTAAAGCTGCCCGCGCAGTCGTAGGGCTGGTCTGCAATCAGATAATCTTCAATCTGCTGTGCAGTCAGGGTTCTGAAGCAAACCTCTGTGCTGTTGACTGTGGATTTCTGAGTCAGTTTTCCCTGATCGATTTGAGCAATGCTGATACCACAGTGGAATAAAACAGTGCGGCCAGATTGGGCACTGAGCTGCGCCACAGCCCGCTGATGATTGCCCGGCTTACCCAAAATCGCTCCATCGAGTTCCTCGACCTGATCTGCCCCAATCACAATTGCCTGGGGATGGTCCACGGCAATTCGCCGTGCCTTTTCTTCCGCGAGCCGCTGGGCCATGGCGATTGCGGTTTCTCCTGGTAACGGGCTTTCATCAATATCTGGCGCTGCGCAGGAGAATTCTAAGCCCAGGCGCAGGAGAAGCATTTTTTTATAGGGAGAGGAGGAGGCGAGTATTATTGACTGCATAGGAGTGATTATACGCTAACTTAGAGTTGGTTTTGGCGCTTCTGTGCTGCTGTCTGGCTGGATAATTATTTCAGCATCGACAATAGCCTGGTCTGGCAGGTGGAATAAGGCCTCAAGCCCCGTATTTTATGCAATTTTCTTTGACAGATCATGGTCTTGACCCTATGATGCGCGCCTAACTGGGTACCACCGTAATTATGGCACTGCCAACTCATATAGATCCGCGCAAACTGGCACTTCAAGGCAATGTCCTTGAAGGCACCGTAAATGTTGAAGATCTTCCGCGACTGGAGTCGTCTGTGAATTCGGTTTGTGGGCCGTTGGAGGCTAAGGTGCAGTTTGGGCTCGATGAGTCCAGAGCCAAGATTGTTAATGGCCATGCCAAGGTATCTGTAGAGACAATTTGTCAGCGCTGTCTGGATCCACTGGTGGTTGAGTTAACGGCGGAGTTTGCGGTTCAGGTTATCTGGTCGGAAGACCATATTAACCGTGTTGCAGCCAACTATGAGCCCTGGCTTGTGCTGGACAAAATGGCAAACCTCAATGAGTTGCTTGAGGATGAGATTTTATTGGCTTTGCCGCTGGTCAATTACCACGCTGTTGGTGAATGTACTGGCGATACCTTTATAGACGAGGTCAAAGTTGTTGGTGATGAGGTTGTCCCAGACAACCCATTTAATGTTTTGCTGCAGTTGAAGAAGTAATACAGCTGCTGAATATTTTTACATAGGAGTAATCTATGGCCGTTCAAAAGAGTCGTAAAACCCGATCTAAGCGTGGCATGCGCCGTTCACACGATGCACTGACTGCAGCAACTGTTTCTGTTGATGCTGTTAGCGGCGAGAAGCACCTGCGTCACAATGTAACTGCGGATGGTTTTTACCGTGGTCGCAAAGTCATTGAGACCAACGCCGACTAACTGAAAGATTACCTTGGCAAATTCTATCAGAATTGCCGTTGACGCTATGGGTGGGGATTCAGGTCCCCGCATCATAGTGGCCGCGCTGGTCAAATCGCTTCGCAAACACCCCACAGTCTCTGCGCTGTTGTTTGGTGACCAGCAATGCCTGCAAGATGAACTCAGTCTCTGTACTGAACAGTCCCTTCTATCCCGAATTGACATCTGCCATTCCCCAAGTATTGTAGCCAGCACCGATCAGCCCTCAGTGGCTTTGCGGCGCAAACGTGATACCTCTATGGGAATGGCCCTCAGAGCTGTGGCCGATGATCGTGCCAGCGCCTGTATCAGCAGTGGCAACACTGGCATGCTGATGGCTCTGAGTATGCTTGAACTCAAAACCCTGCCAGGTATTGCCAGGCCGGCCATTTGTACAACATTGCCCACCAGTCAGGGGCATTCATATATTCTTGATCTGGGCGCCAATCTTGACTGCTCGACGCAACAGTTAGTGGAATTCGCTCTGCTCGGGTCATTGACTGCCCAGGCACTGGATGGTCTGGCTTCACCCCAGGTGCGATTGCTCAATGTTGGCGAGGAAGTCAGTAAAGGCAGCGAGGTGATCAAAGCAACCGCAGACCTGCTCAGCGATGAACCGCTGATTAACTATGCCGGGTTTGTTGAGGGTGACGGTATTTTTAAGGGACTCGCTGATGTTGTGGTCTGTGATGGTTTTACTGGCAATGTGGCTCTCAAATCCAGTGAAGGCGTAGCCAGAATGATCGGCGGCATGATCCGCGAGTCAATGGGCAGCAGTTGGCTGAGTCGATTGCTGTCATTGTTTATGGCCGGCACCTTACGGGACCTGCGGCGCAGGTTGGATCCTGCGGCGTACAACGGCGCCTATTTACTGGGTTTAACCAAAGTTGTGGTCAAAAGTCATGGTGGCGCTGACGAACAGGCCTTTGGCCATGCTCTTGATGTGGCTATAGAGGCAGCTAAACGCAATCTTCCTGAGGTTTTGACACCTATACTTCAGGCCAAATATCAGCAACAGTAATACAGAGGACTTATGGAAAAGAGTAACTTGGCATTTGTATTTCCCGGACAGGGATCGCAGAAGATTGGCATGTTGTCAGAATTGGCGGCTGCCAACCCCATTGTCGAATCAACTTTCGCTGAGGCGTCTGAAGCGCTGGGCTATGACCTGTGGACCATGATTCAGCAGGGTGAGCAAGAGGATATCAACCTCACTGAGCGCACCCAACCAATGTTACTCACCAGCAGTGTCGCTATTTGGCGCCTGTGGAATGATAAAGCCGGGCCAATGCCGGCCCAGATGGCTGGGCACAGCCTTGGAGAATGGTCGGCTCTGGTTTGTGCCGGTGCTGTTGATTTTGTCGATGCAGTAAAAATTGTCCGAGCGCGGGGCGCTTATATGCAAGAGGCGGTTCCTGTCGGAGTAGGTGCTATGGCGGCTATTCTGGGTCTGGATGATCAAATTATTATAGATGCCTGTGAGTCGGCCCGTGACGGTGAGGTAGTAGATGCTGTTAATTACAATGCCCCGGGGCAGGTGGTTATTGCTGGATCCGCTGCTGCGGTGGATCGTGCCATTGATATTTGCAAGCAAGCCGGTGCCAAGCGGGCTATGGCGCTGCCTGTTAGTGCACCATTCCATACCTCTTTAATGAAACCTGCGGCAGATCGACTCGCTGAACTGGTTGAAGGTACCCGGTTTAATGCTCCGCAGATCCCGGTGATACACAATGTTAATGGGATGACGGAGACTGATCCGGCGTCTATCCAGGCATTGATGTTGGAGCAGATTTACAAGCCAGTGATGTGGGTTGACTGCATCAACGGTCTAAAGAAGGGTGGTGCAAACCTGTTTATTGAATGTGGTCCTGGCCGGGTACTCAATGGCCTGACCAAGCGTATTGATCGAGATTTAACCTCATTTTCCACCGATGACGTCGCCAGTCTGGACAACGCATTAACCTCAGTTTAAAAATTTAAGGAGTACAGAATGACTGCAGAACAAAAGGTAGCTTTGGTAACTGGTGCAAGCCGCGGCATAGGCGCAGCTATTGCCGACAACCTGGGTACTGAGGGGATTGTTGTTGTAGGTACGGCGACCACAGAAGCCGGTGCCGAGAAAATCAGCCAGCGCTTTGCTGACAACAAGATTGTTGGCCGCGGCATGGTTCTCAATGTGACTAATATAGAGTCTATCAATGGGGTGCTGGAAGCCATAGGGAAAGAGTTTGGTGCGCCGACCATATTGGTCAATAACGCCGGTATCACTAAAGATAATATCTTAATGCGTATGAAGGAAGATGAATGGACGGATGTAGTGGATACCAACCTCACCGCTGTTTTTCGATTGGCTAAAGCCTGTGTCCGTGCTATGACCAAGGCGCGTTGGGGCCGTATTATCAATATTAGTTCTGTCGTGGGCTCTATGGGCAATGGCGGGCAGAGCAACTACTCGGCGACCAAGGCTGGAGTGGAGGGCTTTTCCAGGGCTCTGGCCAAGGAATTAGGCTCAAGAAGCATTACTGTGAACGCCGTAGCACCTGGCTTTATTGCCACTGACATGACTAAAGATCTTTCTGAAGCTAATAAAGAGGCAATGCTTAGTCAGATTCCCCTGGCTCGTTTGGGTAATCCGGATGAGATCGCTGCGGTGGTTAATTTCCTGGTTTCTGAGGCCGCTGGCTATATAACTGGGGAAACAATCCATGTGAATGGCGGCATGTATATGTCCTAAGTGGTTGATTTTTTAGGGTACAACAGGGTTTTTTGCATAGGGCACTAGCATTTTAGGATTTGTAAGGTAAAATGCGCGCCACGAAAACACAGATTAAAGTTATTTGAGTTCACAGGACTTGGTAACTAGACAGACATCAGATCCCCAATAGGAGCGGAAGCACGATGAGCAATATTCAAGAGCGCGTTATCAAAATGGTTGCAGAGCAGCTTGGTGTAAAAGAAGACGAGGTACAGGTAACTTCTTCTTTTGTAGAAGATCTAGGTGCAGACTCACTGGACACAGTTGAGTTGATTATGGCTCTGGAAGAGGAATTCGATGCAGAGATTCCTGATGAAGAAGCTGAGAAAATTGCTACTGTTCAGGATGCAATTACCTATATTACTGCCAACGGCTAAGTTTAGCTGGCAGCTAAAAACCGCTCCTTTTGGGGCGGTTTTTTTATGGGCGGTACTTTTGTGGCAAAGGTTTGACATAATGCAGCCTTTAACCGGGCAACGACGAATAGACAGCCTCTATGCAGCAGACAAAATTTTATTCCAGTATCAATGGTGAGATCAGCGCTGGCGATCAGGCGGGGAGTCTGCTTCAGGATCGCGGGCTGCACTATGGCCACGGCTTGTTTGAGTCTATGGCGCTGCACTCTGTCCATATGCCGCTTTTGCAGCAACATCTACAGCGACTCTATCAGGACGCCCCCAGGCTTGGGATTAATCTGGATGCTGGTTCAGTGGAAGCCTGTCTCGAACCATTTATAGCAGCACTACTGGCTGATGGATTGGAGACCGCAGTGATCAAGATAATGGTTACTGCCGGCACAGGAGGGCGGGGCTACCAGAGCCCGGTGCCGGTTAAACCCAGGATAATCTGTCTCTGCCTGCCTATGCCCGACGATATAGAAGCACAGCAGGTCGAGGGCATTAGGCTGTGGCGCTGTGACTACAGGCTGCCAATTAACCCGGCTCTCGCCGGGATCAAGCATTTAAACCGACTGGATCAGGTACTGGCGCGCAATGAATGGCAGTCTTCAGAGTTTGCGGATGGTCTGATGTTTACCGCGGACAATCATCTTATAGAAGCCGTCTCGGCCAATGTTTTTATCAATACAGCTACTGGGTGGGCGACTCCATCCCTGGACAATGCCGGAGTGAATGGGGTGATGCGCAAGCTACTGCTGGAGCAGACTTTTGCCGAGCTTGAAATCCCTGTTGAGAGTCGCACCATCAGTGACGAGGAACTGAATGATTGCACAGAGATATTTATCTGCAATTCAATCAGGGGTCTGTTGCCGGTCCTGGCTGTCAGGGGCTCGAGTCACAAATTTAATCTGGATCTGGCTATCGGCGCCGAGACAAAAATGCTTCAATCCTGCCTCAGAGATAACTATGTTGGCTTTTAATGATTAGGTCCATCCTTCGTATTGCAGGTCTATTTGCTGTGCTGCTGGTTATTGGCGCGCTGTGGCTGTTTAGTTCGGTGCAGAGCCATTTAGATGCTCCAGTGGACCTGCACCAACAGAATCTGGATAAGCAGGGGCAGTTGATCTGGACAGTGCCCAAGGGCAGTAATCTAGGGCAGATTAACCGGCGGCTTTTTGCCCGGGAGATTCTGTCTCACCCAAAAATCATGTCCGCCTACGCGACATTAACTGACCGCACTTCGATTCAGGCAGGCAGCTACTGGATAAACGCCGAGGACAGTGCCCGCACATTGCTGGACAAGTTTAATCGCGGCGAGGTTATTCGCTATCAAATCACCTTTCCCGAAGGTTGGTCATTTAAGCAATGGCTCGGCCATTTGGCGATCCAGCCACAGTTTGCAGAGGTAACCGACAGCACTGTGTCACAGTTATTGGCTGCCGCAGATATTGATGTGGCTCATCCCGAAGGTTGGTTTTTTCCGGATACCTATACTTATACTGACACAGATTCTGTGGTGGATATTCTGCGTCAGGCCCATAGCAATATGAAAGCCGCACTTGATGATGCCTGGCAGGGGCGCGAGTTAGGGCTGCCCTATAAGTCTGCTTACGAAGCCTTGATTATGGCCTCAATTATTGAAAAGGAGACCGGGCTGGCGGAAGAGCGGGATGCTATTGCCGGCGTCTTTGTGCGGCGCCTGAATCTGGGTATGCGTCTGCAGACAGATCCCACTGTGATTTACGGTATGGGGGAGAGTTATCAGGGCAATATCCGCCGTTCGGATTTAAAGCGGCGGACCCCCTACAACACCTACAGAATAAAAGGTCTGCCGCCGACGCCTATTGCTATGCCAAGTGCTGCGGCCATTAATGCCGCCCTTCATCCACTGAGCGGTTCTAGCCTATACTTTGTAGCGCGAGGAGATGGTGGCCATTATTTCTCTGATAGTCTTGAGGAACATCTTCTTGCTGTTAAGCAGTATCAGATTAGAAACAGAGTGCAAAACTACCAGTCAGCACCACCAACGGACTAGAAGCAGGATAAGATGCGCGGCAAATTTATTACTATTGAAGGCACGGAAGGGGTAGGTAAGACCACCAATATCCAGTTTATACAAAACTGGATGCAGGCCAAAAAATTACCTTTTGTTGCCACCAGAGAGCCCGGCGGTACGCCTTTGGCTGAGCAAATCCGAGATCTGCTGTTGTCCCCCAGAGACGAACTGGTCTGTGATACTGCTGAATTATTACTGATGTTTGCCGGCCGGGCCCAACATCTCCATCAGTTGATTCAACCCAGCCTTGAAGAGGGCGCTTGGGTGCTCTGTGACCGCTTTACTGATGCTACATACGCCTATCAGGGTGCTGGCCGCAATATGCGCAATGACCTTATTGCCGAGCTGGAAATGATAGTTCAGGGCAGCTTGCGACCCGATCTGACATTGATTCTCGATATTCCCGTAGAGCTAGGCCTGAAACGTGCCAGCGACCGCAGCGAGCCAGATCGTTTTGAGCTTGAGAAAACTGAATTTTTTGAGCTGGTACGCAACGGCTATCTAAGGATTGCCAAAGAAAACCCTGATCGCTGTGTCGTGATTGATGCGTCGCAACCTCTGGCAGAGGTGCAGCGAGATATTAATATCGCCCTTGAAGCCTTCTGGTTCTCCTCCGAGGAGTCTGGTTAATGGATCAGGACTCAGATCAGGTTACTCTGGCTCTTCCTCTGCCCTGGCAGGAGCAACTGTGGGAGCGCTTTGATCAGCGCCTTGAGCAGGGCAGGTTGCCCCATGGGATTATGCTGTCAGGCCCGCCTGGCATAGGTATTAAGCGGCTGGCCACGGCATTTTCTCAACGCCTGTTATGTAATGCCCCAATGAGTAAGTATGCCTGCGGCTCCTGCAAAGGCTGTAAATTGTTGATGGCAGGTACTCATCCGGATCTTTCAATTCTTGAACCTGCAGATGTGGGCAAGGGCATTCTAATTGACTCAGTCCGCAATCTGACGGCCAGACTGAGTAAAACCGCTCAGCAGGGGGGCTGGAAAGTCGCTCTGATCAGCCCGGCTGAAGCCATGAATGAGAGTGCCTGCAATGCCTTGCTCAAAAGCCTTGAGGAACCCCAGTCTAAAACCCTGTTAATTCTTGTATCACACAGAGCCAGCCTGGTACCTGCGACCATTCGTAGTCGCTGCCAGATTGATAATTTACCGGTGCCGGATCTACAGGTTGCCCGTCGATGGCTGATCGAGATTGCCGGGGAGCAGCAGGCAGTTGACCAGTCTCTGATGTTAGCAGGGGGCAAGCCGCTGCTGGCGCTTGAATATATGCAGAGCGACAGTATTGAACAGCGACAGATGTTTGAGCAACTGGTGGATAATATTCGCCTTGGGGACTTGTCGCCAATGAGCGCAGCCCAGCAGGTGCAAAAACTTAATAGCGATCAGATGCTCGACTGGTTTATGCATTACCTGCACCGCTTGGTAACCGGAGAGATGCAAAATAATCTCAAACCGGCGTTATTTGAGTTCGGCGATCAGTTACGCAAAGCGCGAGGTTGGGTGCTGTCCGGGTCCAATATCAATCCTCAGCTGATGTGGGAAGGTTTATTTATGGACTGGCTAAAGGTATTCCGTTCGCCTCGATAGGCTGAACGGTATAGTCTGTGCTAGGCTCTGGATAAGGTGCTGTGCCTTATAAAAAGTGAGCAGGGAGAGGTATTGCTTATGGCAGGGAAGAAAGGATTTGGTGGGGGCAGTGGCGGTATTTTGGCCTTGGAGATTAAAGATGAGGCCGAGTTATATGAGCACTATATGTCTTTTGTCAGTGGCGGTGGTCTGTTTATCCCCACCAAAAAAAATCATGAGTTGGGCGATGATATTTTCTTTCTGTTGACCATTTACCTGAGCAATGAGCCTATTCCGATGACCGGTAAAGTGGTCTGGGTGACCCATAGTGGTTCAGGTAGTTCAAAGCGCGAGGGGGTTGGCGTACAATTCACTGATGAGCAGGCTGACCTGAAGATAGAGATAGAACAGGCTCTGACTGGTCTGGTGCAGTCCCCTCAGCCCACCTTAACTATGTGACGGAGCCGCACTTGCTAGCTGCAGAGCCGCACTGGTTGAACAGTTATAGCTTAAAATAATTAGATAATAGGCGTTTTATAAATCATGTTGGTAGATTCTCATTGCCATCTGGATCATCTGGATTTAACAGATAGAGAGGGTGGGCTCAGTGCTGTATTGGCCGATGCCAATGCCCGAGGCATTACCCAGTTTCTGTCAGTTGCTGTCGATCTTAAAAGCTCCGCCTCACTGGTTGAGCTGACGGCTCAGCACAGCAACATATATTC
>CAXAJC010000056.1:0-11116 GCA_963969005.1 uncultured Cellvibrionales bacterium
TTGGCTCAGGTAACCAGAGATAAGTATGAGCGCGATGGTCAGGACTGGAGTACTGAGGATGAAGCCGAGTTTAAGCAGCCGATTATTGATAATTATGAGCATCAGGGGCATCCCTATTATGCGTCGGCCAGGCTCTGGGATGATGGGGTGATCGATCCGGCGGATACGCGGATGGTGTTGGGGCTGTCTATTTCGGCGAGTCACAATCGGGAGATTGAAGAGACTAGGTTTGGGTTGTTTCGGATGTGATGAGTTTGGAGTGCTGATTGACGAGACATTAAGAGAGGCACAGTCTATGGGAGCTCGCTGTAAATACGTCCCTGTAAGCTCTGTGGCAGCATCCCTGCTGCCAAAGGTTCCCATAGGCTGTGCCTCTCTTAATATCTCTGGATAGCGCGTAATTGGTTATGGGTGAATTATGGATAAAGTGATTACTGATATTGATGATCTTGGGGTTGCCCGGGTTAGGTTGAATAATCCGGATAAGCATAATGCTTTTGATGATGAGATTATTGGTGAGCTTACAGAAGCATTTATTGCGATCGCCGACAATTCTAATGTTCGGGTTATGGTTCTGGCTTCTGAGGGCAAAAGCTTTTCTGCTGGTGCTGATCTGGAATGGATGAAGCGCATGGCCAGCTATTCCTACGATGAAAACCTTCGAGATGCCAGCGCGCTTGCGCTGATGCTTAAGACGCTCAATGAGATCCCTCAACCCACTATTGCTCGAGTTCAGGGGGCAGCTTTTGGTGGCGCTGTGGGACTGGTCAGTTGCTGTGATATGGCGGTGGCTGCCAGTGCGGCGAGTTTTAGTCTAAGTGAAGTCAAGATTGGATTGGTTCCCGCTACTATAAGCCCCTATGTAATTGCGGCAATTGGGCAGCGCACAGCGCGGCGCTACTTTGTCACCGCTGAACGCTTTGATGCCCACAGGGCTATGGAAATAGGGCTGATTAATGAAGTGGTGGATGCCGAGCAGCTTGATCAAGAAATACATCGTTTGATTGATGCACTGCTGGCCAATGGGCCTGAGGCAATTATAACGGCCAAGCGGCTAGTTTTTGATATTGCGGGCAAAGTTATTGATCAACAGCTAATCGATTCTACCTGCGAGACCATTGCCGCAATCCGGGTGAGTGAGCAGGGTCAGGAAGGTTTGCAGGCCTTTTTAGAAAAGCGTAAACCCCATTGGTTTAAAAAGTAGGACTGCTTATGTTTAATAAGATCTTAATTGCCAATCGCGGCGAAATTGCCTGTCGTATTATCAAGACTGCCCGGGCCATGGGTGTTGCCACTGTAGCTGTTTACTCAGAGGCTGACCGCAATGCACTGCATATGAAAATGGCCGATGAGTCTGTCTATATAGGTCCTGCAGCTTCCAGTGAATCCTATCTGGTAGGCAGTAACATTATTCAGGCAGCATTGGATACCGGTGCTGAAGCGATTCATCCCGGCTATGGTTTTCTCTCTGAAAATGCTGACTTCTGTCGTCAATGTGAAGCCCATAATTTGACCTTTATCGGTCCGCCTATCGAGGCCATTGTGGCCATGGGGTCCAAGTCAGCCGCTAAAAAAATAATGGCCGATGCTGGAGTGCCATTGGTGCCCGGTTATCATGGTGATGATCAATCTCCTGCGCTGCTTAAGCAAGCTGCCAATAAAATGGGTTACCCGGTATTACTTAAAGCAGCGGCCGGCGGTGGCGGTAAAGGCATGCGTGCGGTGCATGCTGAGGCAGAGTTCGATGAGGCTCTGGACGCGGCCAAGCGGGAGGCTCTTAACAGCTTTAATGACGACATTATGCTGGTGGAAAAATATCTGTTAAATCCCCGGCATGTGGAGATACAGGTGTTCTGTGACAGCCACGGCAATGCAGTTTATCTGTTTGAGCGGGACTGCTCTGTCCAGCGCCGCCATCAGAAAGTCATTGAAGAAGCACCGGCGCCTCGGATGTCTGAAACCTTGCGTCAGCAGATGGGCGAAGCGGCAATTAAGGCAGCTGTGGCAATCAATTATCAGGGTGCTGGTACGGTGGAATTCCTGCTCGATAGCCGTGGTGGTTTTTTCTTTATGGAGATGAACACACGTCTTCAAGTAGAACACCCGGTCACCGAAATGATCAGTGGCCAGGACCTGGTGGAATGGCAACTACGAGTGGCCTGTGGCGAACCACTGCCCCGCTCCCAGCAACAGTTACAAATCAATGGGCATGCCTTTGAAGCACGAATTTATGCTGAGGATCCGGAGCATGATTTCCTTCCGGCGACGGGTCGTCTGAAAACATTGCAGCCGCCATTGGAAACCGCCAATGTGCGAGTAGATACTGGTGTGGTTGAGGGTGATGACGTCAGTATTTATTATGACCCCATGATTGCCAAGCTGGTGGTCTGGGACCTGGATCGGGATCGCGCTCTGCAGCGGTTAACTCAGGCTCTCAGTGAATATCGTATTGCTGGGCTGACCACCAATATTGGCTTTCTCTATAACCTGGCCACTAGCCAGGCTTTTATAAATGGCGATGTGGACACTGGCTATATTGAAAACCATCAACAGGAGATATTCCGTCAGCGAGATGCCGATATTAACTATGCAGCGCCATTCGCAGGGGCAGCTATTTTAACATCGCGGCAGCAGCGGGCGTTGGCATCAGCCAATCATTCCAGCGAACCCAATTCTCCCTGGCATCTCACCAATAGTTGGGGATTACCTGAAACAACAATTGGCGTCAAACTGCAGGGACAGGAAATCAATCTGGCGGTTGATGTTCTGCCTGATTTGACAGATATCAGTATTATAGAAACCCGGTCTGGTTTTGATTTGTTTACCCCCAAAGGATTTTTTCACTGCGCCGAGATACAACCGGATCTGGGCTTGGTCAATGACAATATAGGCGGTGGCAGTCTGCGCGCGCCAATGCATGGCACTGTTGTGACCTTGCAAGTTGAGGCTGGGGTAGAGGTTAAAAAAGGTGACAGTCTTCTGGTGATGGAGGCAATGAAAATGGAGCACTGTATTGGAGCCCCGAGCGATGGACTGGTGACTGAATTTTATTTTCAACCTGGCGACCTTGTGGACGGTGGCGCTGAACTTTTAGCCTTTGAGGGCAGTGCAAAATGAATTATCCAAAATCGGTAAAAATTGTTGAAGTCGGTCCCCGCGATGGTTTGCAAAATGAAAAAACGAGCCTGGATACAGACAGCAGAGTTGAGCTGATTACTCAGTTGGCCAACTCAGGCCTTAGCTATATTGAGGCGGGCAGCTTTGTCAGTCCCAAATGGGTACCGCAGATGGCCGGCAGCGAAAAGGTTTTTGCCCGGCTACCAGCAGGCACGGCAACAACCTATGCTGCCCTCACCCCCAACATGCAGGGGCTCGAAAGAGCTCTTGAGTGCGGGGTAAAAGAAGTAGCCGTTTTTGCTGCGGCTTCAGAGAGTTTTAGTCAAAAGAATATTAACTGCAGTATTACCGATAGCATCGATCGTTTTGTTCCGGTAATGGAGAAAGCCTATAACTCTGGCATAGCAGTGCGTGGCTATATTTCCTGTGTGCTGGGGTGCCCCTATGAAGGTAATATCAGACCGGATCAAGTCGCCGAGGTGGCTGATAAACTGTTCAGTCTAGGCTGCTATGAGATCTCTTTAGGGGACACTATAGGTGTGGGCACTCCCGGATCAACGGCGGCACTGCTAAGTACATTATTACGCCGGCTGCCGGCAGATAAGCTGGCGGTTCATATGCACGATACCTATGGTCAGGCACTGGCTAATATTCTTGTTGCACTGCAACAGGGTATCGCTGTAGTCGATAGTTCCGTAGCCGGGCTCGGTGGTTGTCCCTATGCCCAAGGAGCCTCTGGCAATGTGGCCACTGAAGATCTTGTCTACCTGCTTAATGGTCTGGGTATTGAACATGGGGTCAACCTGGAAAAGATTATTGCCGCGGGCAATATGATCTGTGCCAAGCTGAACAGAGCCAATGGCTCTAAAGTCGCCAGAGCCATTTAACAGGCACTAATTAGTAGCCACAGCCTTTCAATAATTCCCTGCCGTTACGCTATACTAGAGCTATCAACTTTATTACTGGAGTTTTGCTTTGACCGTTTTTCGTCCGTGTATCGACTTACATCAGGGTCAGGTCAAACAGATCGTCGGCGGCAGTCTCACAGACGCAGGCGCAAATACCAACTTTGTCAGTACCCAGTCCGCTGCCTATTACTCTGATCTCTATCGTCAAAAGCGGCTTACCGGTGGTCATATAATTGCTCTGGGGCCCAACAACCAGAAGCAAGTTCTTGAGGCACTGGCAGCCTACCCCCAGGGCATGCAGTTTGGCGGCGGCGTCAATCTGGACAATGCCGCGGACTATTTAAAGGCTGGTGCCTCCCATATTATTGTGACTTCCTATCTTTTTGAAAATGGTCAGTTTTCCTGGCCTCGTTTGCACGCGATCAAAGCAGCAGTTGGTGCTGAGCATCTGGTGCTGGATCTGAGTTGCCGCAAAACTAAGGATGGCTGGATGATAGCCACTGATCGCTGGCAAACTATTACCAGCACGGCTATTGATGCCGATACGATCGCTGAGCTGGAAGTCCATTGTGCCGAGTTTCTTGTCCATGCTGCGGATGTCGAAGGTTTGCAGGCTGGCATAGATCAGGATCTGGTCACACTATTGGGTCAGTGCTGTACCGTTCCCTGCACCTATGCTGGTGGCGCCAGATCCCTGGAGGATCTCAAACTGGTACAATCCTTGTCTAATGGCGCAGTGGACCTGACCATTGGCAGTGCTCTGGATATCTTCGGCGGCGCAGGTGTAACGCTGGATGAATGCATCCAGTGGAACCAACGCACAGTCTAGCGATGCAGCTTCTTGCGAATTCTTAGGGTGAGAAAAATCGCGCCCAAAAACACCACTGGTGTGATCACAGCGAGAGCCATGCCCTGAGAGATTGGAAGATAGTTCTCCATCACCACCGGCTTAAGCAACAGCTCAATTAAACTCATACTGTAATAAGTCATAGCAATCACCGACAGACCTTCCACTGTTTGCTGCAAGCGCAGCTGTATCTCACTGCGTTTATCCATCGAGGCCAACAGTTGCTGGTTCTGGGTTTCCAGTGACAGCTGCAACCTAAGATGCAGCAGCTCGCTAGTGCGGCTGATACGCTTGGACAAATTTTCCTTGCGCTTAACCACTGACATGCAGGTATTAAATGCAGGAATAAAACGCCTTGCATGAAATTGTTTGAGCGTGCGAATTGTCGGTATCTTCTGCTCACGCAGCATATCCAGACGACTCTCGGTCAGGTTGAAATAGGCCTCGCTGGCCGAAAACCGAAAGTTGTGATCGGCTACCAGTTTCTCCAGCTGGGTGGCCTCTTCAATAAGCTCATTCATCAATGCCTGCTCATCTTCCAGACTCACAAGCTGGTTAAGTTTGTCATTGGTCTCCACCAGACGCTGTTCAAGATGACGGACTTCAGGCATTAGCTGGCGAGCAGTTGGCAGCGCCAGCAATGTCATAGAACGGTAAGCGGCAATTTCCAAAAGATTGCGAACAACCCTGCCTGCCTGGGATGAATCCAATCCTTCATCAATAATCAGCGTGCGGATAAAGCCGTCATCTTCAGACTGTACTGAGGTCCAGATGGTCGCCAGACCATCGTAAATCTTGCTTCCTACCAGACGCTGGTCATTAAATTTTTGGGCAAATTCCTGCTCTGTTTTTGGGGCCAGAGCCGCCGGGCGAAGGTCAATATGATTAGCGGCAATCACCTGTCCCTGAAGATTTTTAACCCAGTCGCTAGGCAAAAAAGAAAATATATCAGTAAACAATGCCTGCTCAGGTTCACCATGCCGGATCACTGTGTAAGTAGAAAATTCGTTGTGAAATTCCCAGCGCAAATCAAATTCTTTGAAGCTCTGGTAGTAGCAGTCGGCGTTGGCCTTGGGAGCAGTGGCACCTTGGGATTGCGCAAGTGCTATCAGTTGATCAAGCTCGGCCTCGCGATTGCCATTGTGCAAAAACACCAGACTGGACACCTGGGCAGGCAGATCCACGACCGGAAAGGGGCGATTGTGCAATTCATCTATTAACGCATCTTTAAGCGGGTGAAGATCCATAAAGCGCTACCCCTCGGCTGGTAATTATTATCTGTTGTGGTTTTCTGTTTACTGTTTCTTTTAACGTGCTTCCTTTTAACAATCCACCGTTTTCAGCCCCGTAATTACGCGTAACCTAGGGGCTTTGGTTTACTTTGATCGCTGGCTACCAGGTTAACTCAACGCCAACCCGCACCGCTCGAGGCATGCCAGGAAAATAACGCTCCTGGCTAAAGCTGGTATAGTCTGCCCGCTCAGCATAATACCGATCGCTGAGGTTGCTGATATTGGCATAGACATTCAGGGACTCAGATATTGACCAACCAGCCCTAAGATGCAGTAGATCATGGCCTTCGTAACGATGAAGGTTTTCAGGATCCATGTAGTAACTGCCCATAGACTGCCATTCAAGCTCTAGACTTGTATTAACTGCAGGTGTCCATGCCAGTCTTGCACTGGCAAAGTGACGGGGTGCAGTATCTATATCATTGCCGCGAATATTAATATCCCCACTTACCAGACTGTTGAGATATCTGTGACGAGCCTGGGTGGCACTGATTGATAGAGAAAAGTTCTGGTTAATTTGATAATCCAGTTCCAGCTCAATTCCCTGATGCTCGGTATTGCCATTGCTGACATTAAAGAAATCAGAATCTCTGAAAATAACATGGTCTTTTTCCATATGGTAAGCCGCTAGCTTGTAAGTCAGCGACTTAGTACTGCCGGCAATGCCCAACTCAACTGAATCAATGCTCTCTGAATCCAGATCAGTAATCTGCTGCTCTCTCTGCAGACGATAGAGTTCGGTTGCCTGGGGTGCCCTAAAGCCCCGCGCCATACGCACAAACACCTTGCTGCCACCTGCTAGCTGGAACTGTGCACCAAGATTGGCAGACCAATTGTTAAAGTCATCTTTGCCACTGGGTGGTCGGCTATAGCGACAGCCTCCAAAGCCACATTCAGTGCCATCGTCTTTACTGCGGCCCACTGGCATATTGTTACTGTAGTCATAACGGATGGACTCGAAGCGCAAACCTCCAGTCACAGTCAACTGCTCGCTCACCGTCCAATCCAGGTGCATAAACGGCGCTGCCATATTGGCATCTACCTGATAATCATAATGCTGGCCCTGGGGGATGGTCTGCTGTAAAAATGCCGGGCCCTTAGTGGGCAGATCCTGAGACTGTTTGAGGTAGGCATCAGTGATCTCCAAATCCAAACCAGCAATCACATTTAGGTTTTGGCTCAGTGGTCGGTGGTAACCAATTTGCACACCAACACTCTTCTGACCATTTTCCTCAAGGGGGTCTCCCGGAAGAAAATGCTGCAAAAAATCCATTTGGCTGTAGCGAATATAGGGCGTAATGACCAGCTGATAGTTTTCCTTGGACCTTGTCACACGGGACCAAGCTCGGGCGGAACGAACATCTCTGTAGGCCTCGGGGTTGAGATTGCGCCTAAGCTGAGAATTGTCTCTGTAGGAATTCAGCCCTTCGATAAAGCCAGCGGTTTCCTGATTGAGATTGGTCAATGTCAAACCAGACTCAACCTCGATATCATTGCCGTTATAACTGTGCCGCAGAGATAGCTTCTGCTGGTCAAAACCAGAATCATCACGATATCCACCATCACGGGCAAAGTTGGCAGCAACACCCAGATTCCCGGTACCAGTGGTTATCTTCACCCTACGGTAATCATTGGCGCCAAGCTCCAAGCCTAGACTAGTCTGGGATGAGATATCTGGTGTCACCACATTAATTACGCCATGCATTGCATTGGAACCGTGCAAAACCGTACCTGGACCGCGCAGCACTTCAATGCGCTGAGCCATTTCTGTATTAGCTTCAAACAGCTCATTGATATTGCAAAACCCCGATGGTCTAAGTGGGATACCATCTTCTTGCATCAGAAAGCCGCCACAGCCGCCGGCGCCGGTCAGCACTGGCGAGCGCACCGCGGGCAGATATTCCTGACCATTGCCGCGATGCAGATTAACCCCTGCTACCCGCGACAGCGCCTGCTGCACATGGGCATGGGCAACTGACTTTAACTCCTTATTGCCCAACACAGAAACAGTGCCAATAAACTGATCCGGACTGGCATCCATTCTGGTGGCTACTGTTACTACTTCATCTATATTGGCTCGAGCCCCAGTGGTAAAAATAGTCAGGACAATGGCAATGGAAAATCCAATTTTGTTAATCATTCGAGATCGCCTTAGTCTTCAATAGTAAAAGTAAGTCCTGCATTAGCCTGCAGTCGCTCAATCAATAATGAACCCATGGCCGGTGCTGGAGTCCAGATACCACCACTGGCGGCATCCGGATTCTTGACAAGACAAACTGCACTCTCGGCAATCATCTTTGATGTGGAGCCATAGCCAGGGTCCTTGTCACCCTGCACACTCACCTTGACCAACTGGCCATCACCAGCCTCACCGACAAACAAAACATCGTACATGCCATTTTCCCGGGCCTCTTTATCCGGACCGTCACCGGGCTGAGTCTGGTCTTCAGCCATAGAATTGTCGTTGGCAATATGGTTAGCAATGGCTTCACCCTTGTCACCTGGACCGGTCAGCATCATCTCGTCATAGACAAAGTCAGTGCCATAACGATGATCCATCAATTGGTTCGATCGATGAATATTCTTGGTATTAATGCTCGCCATCACAAAGGGCGCAATCCAGCTCTGCAGCACTTCATCAAACACGGGCTTGTCCCCCTTGGGCTGCTCGGCCCCGGTAAAACCAGGAGTTAGAGAAAATGGGTTGCGAAGTACATTAATCAGATCAGGGTCCTTAGCTGCCGCCGCCATAGTGGTGCGAAAACTAGCCAGTGTGCCACCAGAAAAAGTACCTTTCATTGCTCGCACACGGCCTCTGACACGAGGTACTGCAGCACCTAGGTTTTGTTCTGCAGTCTGCTGCAAAAACAATACGCCCAAATCAAATGGTATTGAATCAAAGCCGCAGGAAAATACAATACGTGCGCCACTGGCTTCAGCCGCGGCACTGTGAGCGCCAATCATTTTATGCATCCAGCCCGGCTCACCGCAGAGGTCCACATAGTCAGTTCCAGCAGAGGCACAGGTGGCAACAAGTTCATTGCCATACAGCTGATAGGGCCCAACAGTGGTGCAAACAACAGCGGTGCGCTCAACCATGGCTTTAATCGAATCCAAGTTGGATGAATCTGCGACCACTAATGGCACATCTGCAGAGATACCCATTTCATCGCGAACCTGTTCCAGCTTGCTCTGGCTACGGCCGGCCATAGCCCAGACCACCTCGCCATTAACTCCATACTGATTATTCAGATACTCGGCGACCAAACGGCCAGTAAAACCAGTAGCGCCGTAGACAACAATGTCCAGCTCTCGATTACTTTTCATAGGAATTCTCTTTAATTATTAGTTATTGCTGAAATGGTAGCACTGATAGCCAATCAGTTTACCAGCAATAGTAGACCGAGGGTTCACGAAACCTGACCCCGACTTAAGCCTCGAGCTGGTACCAAAACTGGTAGGGATAATCTGTTGGCCCCGCTGCGGGTAAGGGCCGCAACCCGCACTGTTCAAAGAAACCTATAGATGGCCTCTCGGCTTTAACCACCAGGCCATCGGCACCAAGAGCAACAGCCTCAATGAGCACAGCGGCCATCAGAGCCCGACCCTGGCCCCTGCCCTGAAATTCCGGAGAAATATATAGGCCATGTAACAATCGACCTGCACCAAACTCTGTAGCAACTGCAGCCTCCGGGTTCCAGGCCGCCACGCCCTGAATCTGATCAGCATCTTTGTAAACTGCAAATCGGTAATGCTTAAAGTCCTCGTTGTCATAGCTCAGCACGGGCACCGACAGGCGCTTGATACGCTCAGGCATGGGCCAGGACATTACCGCCGCGGTGACCACCTTATTAATGCAGTCCAGATCAGTTTTGTTGCCAGTGCCTATACTCATGCCGCCATTGTACCAATTACAGGCGCAAGAACAGTGGCGGCTGATGCAAGAGTCTTGTAGGGTTCAGGGTATAAAAATAACAAGGGTACAAACTCCATGACTGTTTCCCATCTAAAAGCCCTGACGGCTGGCCTGATTGTAGTGGTTTTAAGTGGTTGCACCGACCCCGTGGCCACCAGCATATATATCAACGGCCAGATCATTTCAGTCAATGACAGCACTGGCACTGTGGAAGCCATAGCAGTACAAGATGGCCACATTATTGCGCTGGGCTCTAATTCAGATATACAGAAATATCAGGGCGAAACTACCAGGCTGGTCAATCTGCAAGGCAAAACTATGCTGCCCGGTTTTGTCGATGCTCACAGTCATCTATCCGGTGTGGCTATTCAAGCCGTCTCTGCCAACCTGCTGCCTGCTCCAGATGGATCTGTCAATAATATTGCCCAGTTGCAGCAGGCTCTGCGCGACTATATGCGTCAGTCACCTGTGGTGGCAGAGCACAAAGTGGTGATTGGTTTTAATTACGATGACTCACAATTGGCCGAACGGCGCCACCCCACCAGACATGATCTTGATGCTGTGTCGACAGAGCTACCTATTATGGCGCTTCACCAGTCCGGGCATCTGGGTGTTTACAACAGCAGAGCGCTGGAGATATTTGGCATTAATGCCGAGTCAATCAATCCTCTGGGCGGCATTATCGAGCGGGAAGCCGATGGTAAAACCCCCAATGGTGTACTGCAGGAAAATGCCCATTTCGCTGTAGTGTATAACATGGTGCCAAATTTCAGTCCTGCCCAATATATACAAGCTCTTAAGGCAGGAGAAAACGTGTATGCCGCCAATGGATTCACCACTGTTCAAGATGGCAAAACCGATCCGGTATCCCTACAAACCTTTGCTATGGTATCTGCCACTGGTGCCCTGAACATAGATCTGGTGGCCTATCCGGATCTAGTTAAAGTCAAAGAGGATTCACCAGTTTACAGCCCTCTGATGTCTCGCAAGTACAGCAATCACTTCCGTATCGGTGGGGTAAAACTGACCTTTGATG
>CAXAJC010000057.1:0-10951 GCA_963969005.1 uncultured Cellvibrionales bacterium
TTTATGAAGGGAGTGTCGGGCAGGGTGGATGGGGAAAAAGCGGAGGGCGAGCGACTGGTGCTCCAGATGTTATTTACCGATCAGCACCAGAATTTTGTCTTGACAGTGTGCAATTCAGTGATGCACTACAAGGAGTCACCAGCAGCTGCTAACGCAGATGTGAGTATTGCTCTGAGCAAGAATTTATTTGTGGATATTTTATTGGGGCAGGCGGGTATTCAACAGCTGCTGACAACGGATGACCTGGCGGTTGAGGGCAGTGTTTTAAAGCTGCTTAAATTCTTCTCTCTGCTGGGAGAGAGTAACGATAACTTTAATATAGTAACGCCGTAATTGATTAGAGTCATAGATTATGCCGGGTATTAGAGCGGGAATAACAACACTGGGCCGGACATTGGGCTGGGCGCTGATGGTGCTACTGATCAGTCTTGTGATCTTGCTGGCAGTACTCTGGCCGCGGAATAACTATCTGCCCCCCGAAGCATTGCCCTTTACCGCTCAGCGGCTGGCACACAGACCTATAATCAACGTGGATAATAGCCCTCGCCTGCAACAACTGGCGGAGGCGGAAGGCCATATAAATATCAATGGCCCCAGCATGGTTCTGGTGCCAGATTGGGTTGAGAACCCCCTGGGTAAATACTATTTGTATTTCTCTCACCATAAGGGGGATTTTATCCGTCTGGCCTATGGAGATATGCCTGAAGGACCCTGGACGGTCTATGAACCCGGTGTGCTGTCACTGGAGGATTCCGGTTTTCCTGTGGATTCCGTGCCCCAGCTAACTCCTGAGGCAGGCTTTGCCGAGCTGTGGCAAAACTTCTCAATTTATATCGTTCGAGATGCTGTGCTGGCCATTTACAAGGTCTTGGTGACAGACCAGCAGGCCCGGCAGGAACGGGGCATTGCTCTTAGTCACGACAAGACCCCCCATATAGCCAGTCCGGAACTGGTGGTTGACCATGATAATCAACGTATTTTAATGTTCTACCATGGTCAGCGGGATACCCTGTCCCAGAATACCGGTATTGCCAGTTCTGTCGATGGCATTAGCTTTACCAATACAGGCAAAACGGTGGGCGGTGTCTATATGCGCCACTTTGAGTACCAGAATAAGCATTATCTGCTGGGATCCCCGGGTATTTTATTTCGCAGTGATAGTTTGCTTGGCCCTTATCAACCCAGAGACAGGTCATTATTTGAACCCAATATTCGTCATGCAGCACTGCTGTTAGAGAAAGGCAGTCTGATGGTAGCCTGGTCGCGGGTAGGGGAGGCACCAGAGAAAATACTGCTATCGCGGATCGATCTCTCCCCAGCTGATTGGGATCGCTGGCGTGCCAGTGAGGGGGTCGAACTGTTGCGGCCTGAGCTGTCCTGGGAGGGTGCCGATATGGAGCCCTTGCCATCTCTGCGAGGAGAGATAGTGATCGCGGCCAACGAGTTGCGCGACCCTTATCTGTTTAAAGATCAGGATGGCAGCAAATATTTGCTCTATGTCGGCGCGGGTGAGCAGGCAATTGGTATTGCCAGCCTTGAATAAACCGGGCTCTGGTGACAGGTCCCTGCCGACAGGGCTGTTACATCAGCTGGTAGCAATTAATAATAAATCTAACCGTAGAAGAGTCATTCAGTGTCTATAGAACCAACAAAATTTCTTCAGTCTAATGGAATTCGTGTCGCCTATGAGGAGTTCGGCAATGCCGACGATCCTGTTATTTTACTGGTAGCAGGTCTCTACAATCAGCTGGTGCGCTGGCCCTTAGAGTTATGTGAGCTGCTGGTGGCAGAGGGCTTTCGTGTTATTCGCTTTGATAATCGTGATGTTGGCCTAACTGATAAGATGGATGGAGTTCAGGCGCCTGGCATTCTGCGGTTAATGCTGAGGTATTATCTGGGTATTCCGGTTTCAGCACCCTATAGCCTCAATGATATGGCCGCAGATACGGTGGGAATTTTGGATGCATTAGAGATTCCCCAAGCCCATATCGTTGGTATGTCGATGGGAGGCATGATTAGTCAGCTGGTTACAGGCCTATATCCAGACAGAATTCTGTCCTTGACCTCTATTATGTCCACCAGCGGAGAATGGGGCAAAGGTGTTGCTTCGCTCAAGGTGTCTAGGCAGATGACCAGACCGACCTCGAAGGATCGGACCGCTCTGGATAATGCAGTGGACATCTGGCAGATGATTGGAAGTCCAGCCTATCCTATGACTGATGAGGCTGTGAGGGCCATAGTCAAGGCGGAGCATAAACGCTCAAGCAACCCGGCCGGTTATATGCGTCAGATTGCCGCGGTTCGCACCGCACCCAGCAGATCCAGGCTGCTTAAAACAATTAAAGTACCGGTTTTGATTATCCATGGTGAGCAGGATGTGCTGGTGCCAGTCAGTGGCGGCATTGATACGGCTAAGCACATTGAGCATGCAGAATTGAGGTTATTTGATGGTATGGGACACACATTGCCAAAAGCGCTTTTGCCGACATTCGCCGAACTTATTGCCAAAAACTGCATAAAAGGGCATTTATCGACGAAGTTTTAGGTCTAGCATCAGGTGGTGATAAAAGCGGGGATGAAAAAAGGAGCCTCACTTGAAAAAACATGAGACCCCAGGGGGAGAAAACCGGTTGTGGCTGATTTCTATCTCTCAATTATTGCGGTGACACCTTGGCCACCAGCAGCGCAGATAGAAATAAGACCGCGGCCTTCCCCTTTTTGTTCCAATATTTTAGCCAATGTTGCAATTATTCTTGGTCCTGTTGCTGCAAATGGATGTCCAGTAGCAACACTTGAGCCTTTTACATTTAATTTCGTTCGATCAATACTGCCTAGAGCCTTGTCTAGGCCAAGCTTGTTTTTGCAGAAGTCTTCGTCTTCCCATGCTTTCATGGTGCACAGAGCCTGAGCAGCAAAGGCTTCATGGAGCTCATAGAAGTCAAAGTCCTGCAGGCTGAGACCGGCGCGCTGCAACATACGTGGCACTGCATAGGCCGGTGCCATCAGCAGGCCTTCACTCTGTTCACCCTGGGAATAAAAGTCCACAGCTGCCACTTCGCTAAAGCTCAGATAGGCCATAACAGGCAGATTGTGTTTAGCGGCCCATTCTTCACTGGCAAGCAGGACTGATGCCGCGCCATCGGTCAATGTGGTCGAATTGGCCGCAGTTAAAGAGCCGTTTTCACGGTCAAAAGCGGGTTTTAATTTCGCCAGTTTTTCCATCGGCGTGTCGCGCATAATGCCATCTCGTTCGACGCCATTAAACGGGCTGATCAAATCCTCAAAAAAGCCTTCATTGTAGGCAGCCAGCAGATTCTGGTGGCTGTTCCAGGTCAGCTGATCCTGGTCTTCACGGCTAATGTTCCACTGTTTAACCATCAGTTCACAGTGCTGGCCCATAGACAGGCCTGTGCGCGGTTCCGCATTGGCGGGCAGGGAGGGCAGAATAAAGCTGGGGCGAAAGCGCAACAGAGTCTTGAGTCGCTCGCCCATGGTTTTAGCTTTATTTAGATCGAGTATCATGCGGCGATATTTTTCATTTAGGGCAATAGGTGCATCGCTGGCTGTATCTGTGCCCGCAGCAATACCTGCATCAATCTGGCCAAGAGCAATTTTATTAGCCACCAGAATCGCCGCTTCTAGACCAGTGCCACAGGCTTGTTGAATATCATAGGCTGGGGTTTCCAGTGCCAGGCCAGAGTTTAATGTGGCTTCGCGGGCCAGATTAAAGTCCCGGGAATGCTTCATAACAGCACCGGCAGAGACTTCACCAAGGCGCTCGCCCTCAAGGCCAAAGCGTTTGACCAGACCCTGCAAGGTGGCGGAAAGCATATCCATATTGCTGGCATAGCTGTAGGCGGTATTGCTGCGCATAAAAGGGATACGGTTTCCGCCAATAATGGCAACTCTGCGTATTTCGCTCATAATATTTTTCCAATATTGGTTGTTGTATTAATTAGATAGGTATTATTGCTCTAATCTGTTTAATAGCAATAGGTCGGCAGATTAACCAAAGACAATGCAGCAACCATTGGCCAACGGACCGCAGAGCTTGGCATCTCGGCCAATGGAGTTGCAGGCTCTCGAGGTAAACTTGCCGCCTTGACCATTAATTGCTCAAAGGACCCAAATGATGACTGATCGCTATCTGGAACTTGCCAATGCTAATTTGACCAAATCTCTGTTTGATGGATTGGGGTTGCCGACACCGGTGCGCCTGAAACGAGAAGATAATGCTAATTCCCATCAGCTGGCTGGCAATGTATTGCTTGGCAGTAGTCAGGGTGCGGATTTTAGCGGTGAACTTACTTCAATCCTGAGTTCTACTCCGGTGGTTATGGTCAATGCTGGTGGTGAGGATAAGGTCAATCTGGTCTTTGATGCCTCGGGAATTAGCCGTGCCGATGAGAGTATTCAGCTGTATGAGTTTTTTAATCAGAATCTAAAATCACTGGCCCAATGTGGGCGTGTGATCATCCTTGGGCACCGACCAGAATCCCTCAGCAATACTACCCATGCTACTTTGCAGCGGGGTCTGGTTGGCTTTGTGAAATCTGTTGCCAAAGAGATTGGTCGCAAGGGGGCCACCGCTAATTTGATTTATGTAGACAAGGGTGGAAAAACTGCTATCGAAGCGCCATTGCGGTTTTTATTGTCAGCGGGTTCTGCCTTTATGAATGCTCAGATATTAACTGTAGGCAAGCCAGTCGCTGATGGCGCTGGTGACTGGATAAGGCCTTTGGAGGGCAAGATTGCGCTGGTCACTGGGGCCGCCAGAGGCATAGGTTTGGCCATTAGCCAGGTATTGGCGCGAGATGGTGCCACTGTGATTGGAGTTGATGTACCCCAAGCTGAGGCTGAGCTTAAAGCCGCGATGGACAGTATTGGAGGGCTCTGCCTGCCACTGGATATCACTAGCGACGGGGCGGCCGAGATCCTGGTTAACTTCTGCCAGGAACAGGGCAGTAGCCTCCATAGTATTATTCATAATGCCGGCATTACCAGAGATAAAATGCTCAGCCGTATGACCAATATGCAATGGGACTTGCTGATGCAGGTGAATCTGGGTGCGGCCCAGCGCATTAACGATGCCCTTATGGTCACCGAGCTATTGGATAATGGAGGCAAAATTATTGGCGTAGCCTCCATTAGTGGTATTGCCGGTAATGTGGGCCAGACCAATTACGGCTTTTCCAAATCTGCGGTTATTGGCATGGTTGATAGTCTGGCTAAACCCTGTGCCAAGCGTGGCATTACCATTAATGCAGTGGCCCCCGGTTTTATTGAAACTCAGATGACCGCCGCGATTCCCTTTATGACCAGACAGATGGGCCGCAGATTATCTTCATTGAGTCAGGGTGGGTTGCCAGTGGATGTGGCTGAGGTGATTGGCTTCTTTGTCAGCCCGCAAGCCGCAGGGATTAATGGCAATACCGTGCGGGTTTGCGGGCAGAGCCTGCTGGGCGCATAAAGTGCTCGGCGCATAAAGTGCCGGGGGCGTAAAAGTCCTAGTTTGAGCTGTGCAACGCTGAATTAAGCTCTACAGCAGTTTTATTGGTCAGGCACTCAACTGTGCCTGTAACGGAATTGCGTCTGAATAGCAGATCACTTTTGCCGCTCAGATCCCGGGCTTTGACCTTGCCGCTAACCTGCTTCTGATCATCCAGCATGGTGACAACGGTACCGGCAGTAATATAGAGACCGGCTTCCAATGTGCAGCGATCGCCCAAGGGAATCCCGAGACCGGCATTGGCCCCGAGCAGGCACTTCTCGCCCATGGAAATTACCATGCTGCCACCACCGGAGAGGGTGCCCATAATTGAGGCACCACCGCCAACATCAGAGCCAGCGCCGCAGAACACACCTGCAGACACTCGGCCTTCAATCATATTTGGACCCTCTGCACCGGCATTAAAATTAATAAAGCCTTCATGCATAACCGTGGTGCCTTCACCCACGTAGGCGCCGAGGCGCACTCTTGAGGTATCCGCAATACGGATGCCACTGGGTACGATGTAATCCACCATCTTGGGAAACTTGTCCACACAGTCAACGGATAGTGGCTGCCCGGCCATGCGCGCCTGCAACATGCGATCAGGTAATTCATCAATATCAATGGCGCCAGCGCTGGTCCAAGCGACATTCTTTAGAGTGCCAAAGATGCCGGTCAGATCTGTACCATGGGGCTTGACCAGCCGGTGGGACAGCAGATGCAGCTTGAGGTAACCCTGGGGTACAGAACTGGGCGGGCTATCCTCGGTCAACAGCACTGCAACAACAGGACGGCTGGATGCGACCAGCTGTTCAACAGTGGCAGCCAATTCTGAATAGCCGTTTTGCTTCAGCGCAGTATGCAGTGATGTCAGCTGCTTGGTGTCTGGCTCAATATCTCCAGCAGTCAGGCCCAGGCTGGCGATAAAAATATCACTCAGAGTCTGCTCTGGATTTAATAATGGTGCCGGATAGAACACTTCCAGCCATTCGCCGTTGCTGTTCTTGGTGCCGACGCCTATGGCTAAACTGTACAAATTACTCATGTTTTTACTCTTGTGATTTAAATTAATTAAAGATGTTCTGGTACTGATCGGCTTTAAAGCCAATAGTAATAACTCCATCCACATCCAGCACTGGTCGTTTGATCATAGCCGGGTGTTCTAACAGCAGGGCGGTAACATTGCCTGCGTTGGTATTTTCCTGAGTCTGGCTATCGAGCTTGCGCCAGGTAGTACCGCGGCGATTTAACAGGGTTTCCCAGTCGGCTTGTTGCAACCAGCTATCTATGGTCGCTGCATCAATGCCATCGGCGCGCACATCGTGAAATTGGTAGTCAATACCATTGTCGGTCAGCCAGTTGCGGGCCTTTTTAATTGTGTCACAGTTTTTGATGCCGTAGAGAGTTGTGGTCACTGTATTACCTTCCTTGATTTTAAGGTTGTAAGCATAGCAAAAGAGCTAGGGTTTATGGGCGATAAATGGGTTTTTACGATTGGGATAGCAGGTGGTGCAGATATCGCAAACACGACCATCACAGCCATGGGCGGAGCAATATTCACGGCCATAAAAAATTATCTGCAGATGCAATGCATTCCATTCTTCTCGAGGGAAGAGCTTTTTTAAATCTCGCTCTGTTTGAGTAACATTTTTGCCTTTGGTCAGTCCCCAGCGCTGAGCCAGACGGTGAATATGGGTATCGACCGGAAAAGCGGGGTGACCAAAGCCCTGAGACATAACCACCCCAGCGGTTTTATGGCCGACGCCTGGCAGGGATTCCAATGCTTTCCAGTCATCCGGGACTTCGCCTCCATGTTGCTCAACCAAAATCGTTGATAGTTTGGAGATGGCGCTGGATTTCTGTGGTGCCAGGCCACAGGGGCGGACAATATTATAGATATCGTTGACAGGAACATGCTGCATATCGAAGGGATTGTCCGCCAAGGCGAAAAGGGCCGGCGTTACCTGATTGACACGAATATCTGTGCACTGGGCACTAAGAAGCACAGCTACCAGCAGCTCGAAGTTATTATTATGGTCCAGAGGCACAGGGGTCTGTGGATACAGTTCCTTTAACCTCTGGAGAATAAAAGCCGCGCGTTCTTTTTTCAGCATACCCTATCCTTTAGTTGCGTACTTTAGCTGTATCCTTTAGCTGCTTAGGCTCTGCACATATTGTCTGATGCGAAGTGCCGCCTCGACACATTCCTCTGTGCTGGCAACCAGTGCCATGCGCACTCTGTTTTTGCCTGGGTTGCCGGTGGCGGACTCCCGAGACAGATACTGGCCGGGCAGAATGGTGACATTCTGCTGGGCAAATAAACCCAGTGCAAATTCGCGATCATCTATCGGCGTTTCCGGCCACAGATAAAAACTGGCATAGGGCTGAGGAAAGTTTAGAACATCAGCGAGGATATCTGTGACGGTGGCAAACTTCTCCCGGTACATGGTGCGGTTGTCAATGACATGCTGCTCGTCATTCCAGGCTGCGGCTGAGGCATCCTGAACCGGCAGTGACATGGCACAGCCATGGTAGGTGCGATAGCTGAGAAAGTCTTTGAGGATAGTTGCATCGCCAGCAACAAACCCTGAGCGCAAGCCGGGCAGGTTGGAGCGCTTGGACAGGCTGTGAAACACGACGCAGCGACTGTAGTCATGGCGACCCATTTGTTCACAGGCTTGCAAAAGCCCTGGGGGCGGCGTTTGTTCATCAAAGTACACTTCGGAATAGCATTCATCACTGGCGATTATAAAATCATATTTATCAGCCAGTGCTATGGCTTGCTGCAGTTGCTCTATGGACATTACTGCCCCTGTTGGATTGCCTGGGGTGCAGACTTGCAGGAGCTGGCAGCGCTGCCAGATTGCTTCTGGCACTGTGCTTAAATCAGGAATAAACCCCTGCTCTGGAATACAGTCTAGATAGTAGGGTTCGGCACCAGCCAATATGGCTGCGCCTTCGTAGATCTGATAAAAAGGATTTGGCGACACTACCACTGGCCCATCCATGTCGGTATTAATTACTGCCTGGGTAAAGGCAAACAGAGCTTCACGGGTGCCAGTGACCGGCAGCACGTGTTGATCCGGATCTATGCTGTCGGTGCCCAGATTAAAGCGTTTCTCCAGCCAGCGAGCGATAGTCTGCCGCAGTTCAATGCCACCTTTGGTGGTGGGGTACTGGGCAAGCTTGTCGATAGAATTACTCATCACCTGTTTCACAAACTCTGGCGAGGGATGTTTCGGCTCGCCAATGGAGAGGGGAATATGCTTGAGATGGGCAGGGGGAACAGCACCGGCTTTAAGCTGGTTCAGGCGCTCAAAGGGGTAGGGGTGAAGATGCTTTAAATGGGGATTCATAATAACTATTGCCACACATTTAGTTGCTGCAGTTCTGTGCCTTCGGCATCTTCCTGATTGCGCTGGTCGAGTTCTGTGCAGATGGTTTGTTGAATTTTTTGACTAAAATCCGGATCGGTCAACGGTTGGTGATTGTAGTCGGTAACATAAAATGTATCTTCGACCCGCTCTCCCAGAGTTGAAATTTTAGCATTGTAGAGATTGAGCCCGTAGCGCAAAAAGATGCTGGCCAGATGGGCCAGCAGGCCGGGACGATCCGGAGTGATCACTTCCAGCACTGTGGTGTTGGTTTCCACATCATTACGCAATGAGGCGACAGTTTTCAGGGTAAAGTTTTTAAGCTGCCTGGTGGTGCGTCGATGCACGTCAAAGCTGACAGCACTTGGATCCAAAATACCACTGCGTAACGTTTCCAGAATGGTGGTGCACAGCTGGGCATTATCACCCACTGGCTGGCCTTGTTCGTTGAGTACATAGAATACGTCAAAGGCAAGGTTGTCGTGGGTGGTGTGCAGTCGCGCATCCTGAATATTCAGATGCAGTTTGTCGAGAATGGCCGAGATAATAGAGAAGATATTTTGGCGATCTTTGGCATGGACAAAAATTTGTGTAGCCACAGGAAATTCACCGCCCACATCGCGCAGTAAAAGTACGGGTGCATCATCGTCTTCATTGGCGATAATCGCTTTGGTAAAGGTAGCTACATCGTCGGCCCGCTCACGCAGAAAGAACTCTTCATCAACATCGCTCCAGGCTGCAAGTGCCTGGGTTTCGTTGATACCGTCGGTC
The DNA here is from genome assembly GCA_963969005.1 of uncultured Cellvibrionales bacterium. Taxonomy (GTDB): domain Bacteria; phylum Pseudomonadota; class Gammaproteobacteria; order Pseudomonadales; family Porticoccaceae; genus HTCC2207. Next base: position 9,637 of record CAXAJC010000057.1, read on the forward strand.
GCCAGCAATCGCAGAGCGGCATCTTTGGCGTCTTTGATCCATTCGCCTTTATCTGCTGGCACTCCAAGCCCTTCTTGCAATGCGCGCTTGGTTTCAAAGTAAAGATTGTGCATTAATGAGCCTTTCCAATCGGTCCATAGGCGCGGATTGGTGGCGTTAATATCAGCAACGGTCAGCAGATACAGATGCTCAAGATGCATCAGATCGCCGACATGGGCGGCAAACTTGTAGATTACATCTGGGTCTGAGGTATCTTCTCGCTGAGACACTGTGGACATCAATAGATGGTTTTCGACCAGCCATTGCAGCAGTTTTACTTCCTGGGGTGGAAGACCGTGACGCTCGGCAAACTGTTTGATATCGGCGGAACCCAATACTGAGTGATCACCACCGCGACCCTTGGCAATATCATGGTACAGGGCTGCGATAATAATCAGCTCTGGCTTGCGCAGGTTTTTAAAAATATGGGAAGCCACCGGGAATGCAGTTGCAACTTCTGGATTGGCGAAGCGACGAAGATTGCGTATCACTTGTAATGTGTGCACATCAACAGGGTAGATATGGAACAGGTCATGCTGAGTTTGGCCAACGATTTTGCCAAATTCTGGTAGATAGCCGCCCAGAATGCCGTAGCGATTCATGCGCGCGAGCTGCATGGATAGTTTATTTGGCGTCCGTAGCAGACGCATAAATAGTTCACGATTTTCTGGGTCTGCCCTAAATTTGTCATCAATAAGATTTCTGTGCAATCTGATCTGACGAATAGCCGAGGCGCGAATTCCTTCGATTTTGTCGTTCTCGCCAAGAATCGCAAATAGCTCAATCAGGGCAGAGGGGTGATTGATAAATACGTCTTCGTGGGCTGTATCCAGAAAGTTGTCGCGCACTAAAAAGCGTTCGTTAATGACGGTTTCAACCTTGGTTTTATCTTTGCGATAAATCGCTTCATCAAGATACTGCAGCAGTACATCGGTGAGTTCACGAATAGACAGCACCACCTGATAGTAACGCTGCATAAATTTTTCCACGGCCAGTCGACCTGGACTGTCGGTATAACCGAACATCACCGCCAGTTTACGTTGGTAGTCAAATAAAAGGCGCTCTTCTGGGCGACCGGCAATCAGGTGCAGACCGTAGCGAACCTTCCATAGAAACTCTTCATCCCAACGCAGGGTTAAATATTCTTCATCGGATAAAAATCCTGCATGGACAAGCTGGGAGCGGCGGTGAAGATTGAAGTGGCGTTTGGCGGTCCAGTTGATTAACTGAATATCACGCAGACCCCCTGGGGCTTCTTTAATATTGGGTTCGAGAT
>CAXAJC010000058.1:0-10773 GCA_963969005.1 uncultured Cellvibrionales bacterium
AGATCAATTAATCATTGCTATAGCGAAAAGGGCACTTCAGTGCCCTTTTTTGTGTACATCCATAACTCCAGTGAAATTTTTCATAGCGCTAGCTTGCGGCACGTAGAAACGGTTAATCAACACTGGCACATCATTGATACCTGACTTAGTATGATGGCCAATGTCCAAATGCCATAAGAGACTTATACCATGTCCATTATCTACCCAATCTTCACCCTTGTTATGCTGACCTTTGTGATTATGTTTGCCTTGGGTATCTCAAGGCTTATCAGTGTGCGTAAACGTCAGGTCAACCCCAAGCTGTACAAGTTAATGTCAGGCTATGAAGCGCCAGACTATGTTCAGAAGTTGACCCGTAATCTGTCCAATCTACTGGAAATGCCAATTCTGTTTTATGTGTTGGGGGTGCTGTTGATTGCACTGCAGATTGAAGATTCAACCATGGTCGACTTGGCCTGGCTATTTGTGGGTTTAAGGTTTGTTCACACAGGGATTCATATTTCCTACAACCATACCATTCACCGCTTTATGGTATTTGTGACATCAGCGCTAACGCTGCTTGCCATGTGGATTAAATTTATCGCCTTAATGGCCTAGGTCTGCAAAGACAGAGAGGGAAATAATATGGCAATTGATACTCTTGCTACCTGGCACCGAATTGCCAGTGCCCGGGATGTTGCAGGCCTTGATGAATTGCTGGCCGATCAATGTGTGTTTCACTCGCCGGTGGTGCATACGCCTCAGGTGGGGAAGGCGGTTACTACCCAATACCTGGCGGCGGCTTTTCATGTGTTCTTCAATGAAACCTTTGTCTATGTCCGTGAACTGAGCGGGGACAACCATGCCATACTTGAGTTCAAGGTTGAGATTAATGGCATTACCGTCAATGGCGTGGATATGATGACCTGGGACGAAACTGGCCAGATCATCGATTTTAAGGTGATGGTACGCCCCCTCAAGGCGGTAAGTCTTATCCATGAAAATATGGGCAAAATGCTGGCGGCACAGCAATAGGATGCGATTGCCTATACTGCTGATACTTGCGCTGGCGGGCTTTAATGTCACAGCAGCTGAGCCTGAAGGCCCCTACCTGTATGTGTTAGGTGTGGCTCAGGATGCAGGCTATCCACAGGCGGGCTGTTATCAGCAGCACTGTATGCCCGGATGGACTGATCCGCGACTGGAGCGGGGCGCAACGGCAGTGGCTCTGGTCGACCCCAGCGCCAGCAAAACATATCTGTTTGAGGCGACTCCACAGATGCCTCGACAACTCTACCAGCTTGAACAGCAAGCTGCGGGCTATGCACTTTCCGGGGTATTTCTCACCCATGCCCATATTGGCCATTATGCAGGCCTGATGTTTTTTGGCCACGAGTCTATGGGCGCCAGTAATGTACCTGTATTTGCCATGTCCAGAATGGCGGATTACCTGCGCAGCAATGGCCCCTGGAGTCAGCTGGTGGCCTATAACAATATTTCCTTGCAGCCACTGGCTCACAACAAAACAGAAAAATTTTCCACTGTTGGGGTGACCCCTTTTCTGGTGCCCCACCGTGATGAGTTCTCCGAGACTGTGGGCTATTCCATACAGGGCCCTGACAAAACTGCTGTGTTTATCCCGGATATTAATAAATGGTCGGTTTGGGACAGGGATATTGCCGAGGTTATCAAGGCCGTCGACTATGCCCTACTGGATGCGACATTCTTTGGTGCTGGTGAATTACCCGGGCGGGATATGTCCAAAATCCCTCACCCTTTGGTGACTGAGACTATGGTGGCTCTGGCAGATCTGGGGCCCGAGCAACGTAAAAAAGTCTGGTTTATCCATATGAACCATACCAACCCATTGTTAGACCCCCAGAGTAAAGAAGCGCTGCTGGTACGTGCCGCTGGCTATAATATTGCTACGGAATCAACCCGTCTCGATCTCTGACAACAATTTGTTTCAACAGACATGAGTAATGATCATGCATATTCCTGTAAAGCCATTAAAACAATATCCCTTCTGGCTGCGGCCATTTTTTTATAATCAGCGGCGCAAATATGGTGCAGTGTTAGATCCAGGCCTGCTCTGGGGCCGGGTGCCAAAGTTATTTGCCGCAGTGGCACTGCTCTACGGCGCCATAGACCGCAGTGCGTCGCCCCTAGATCAGGTGCTTCGCTCCCTGGTCACGGTGCGGGTGTCGCAGATTAACTGGTGTCATTTCTGTGTCGATATCAATTCAGCCACATTGGCGACCAGAGCAGGCTCCATGGATAAAGTGGAGCAACTTGAGCATTGGCGTGAGTCCGCCTTATTTGATGATAAAGAACGTCTGGCTCTGGAATATGCGGAGGCAGTCACCTATTCCGATCAGCAGGTCAGCCCCGAGTTAATGGCAAGGCTAAAACTTTTTTTTGATGACGATGCGGTGATTGACCTGACCGGATTAATTGCCTTCCAAAACCTCTCCAGTAAGTTTAATGCAGCACTTGATGTGCCATCTCAGGGATTTTGTACGCCGGGTGGGCAAATAAAATAATTTCAGCTGAAAGTTCTCTTCGTTAAAAGCTCTCGTTGTTAAAAGTTTTCTCAGTTAAAAGCCTTCTGAGGTATGCTACACGCCTCAAATAACGCTGGCCTGTTGCCAATGCGTGTATTACTTAAAAGGTTGTTACTTAAATGTCAGAATTTGCCAATGTCAGCGTTAAACTCGAAGCTAATGTCTACTTTGATGGTGCTGTTACCAGCCGCGGAATCACCCTTGCGGATGGCTCCATAAAAACCCTCGGCGTTATGCTGCCGGGTGAATATGAGTTTGGCACAGAGGTTGCTGAACTCATGGAGATCTCAAGTGGCCACCTGGATCTTTTGTTGCCCGGCAGCTCCGAATGGCAAACCATTACCGACGGTATGCAGTTTGATGTACCTGCGGCAGCCAAGTTTAAAGTCAGGGTTCACCAGGTGACTAACTATTGCTGTTCTTACTTTGCCTGATGCTCGCCCATGAGTATTAAGGTACAGAATGTGGTTGATCCGCAGATTAGCTGCTCCAGTTGCAAAGCGGCCTGTTGCAAGCTGGAGGTCATGCTGATCAGCGACACTGGTGTACCCAGAGACTATATCAGGGTTGATCGCTGGGGGGCTGAAACCATGGCCCGTCTGGATGACGGCTGGTGCTCAGCCCTGGATCGCAGCACTATGATGTGTCGGATTTACAACAACCGCCCCTGGATTTGCCGGGAGTTTGAAATGGGCGGCCAGGAGTGCCAGATTGAGTACATCAAAGCTGGGTGAAATAATGATTCAGCTCTGTTCAATGGGTTCTGATGGTATAGCCAGTAGCATCACTGTAGCCTACATCTCTGTAAAGTAAAGACATCAGACTTCTGGTCAAACAATATGTCCGACTCGCAACCCAACAATCCACTTCATGGTATTAAACTAGAACAAGTGGTTACCCAGCTGCAACAATATTATGGCTGGGATGCTCTGGCTGAGCGGGTGAATATCAATTGCTTTAAAAGTGATCCTTCGGTGAAGTCCAGTCTTAAGTTCCTGCGCAGAACCCTGTGGGCAAGGGAGAAAGTTGAAGCATTGTATATCAGCACTTTTGCCAATCAATCGAGGGGCAAAAGCCTTACCAAAGCGCCATCCTCTGTTGATCCCTGGGCCAATAGCCGCAATAAAAATTCCTGACTTCACGCCCCAGTGTAATTTGGTCTATCTTTGACTAACAGTCTTTTTCTGGCTGCAGATATCGCTCTCTAATTTGTGGCCAGGCTTTTTAGCCAAACTCTGAAAATTCAAATTGCTTTATCAACAGCAGATTATCTGGCTCTTAAGGCCGACGTTGAGAGCCTTACCAAACATTCGGCAACCACGGATATTGTGGGCGATCTAAAAGGCCTGTATGAAAAATATGCCTGAGCGGCCGTCCCTTTTAAAGGCATTGTTAGGAGTGCTGATAGTATAGTAGCCTTGACGAATCAGATGGTGCACAGATTGGAGAACCCATAATGCCGAGACTCGCTATCACAGATAATGAAATCATAAATTGCTTTGATGCTATTGTTGAGTTAAGACCGGATCTTTCCCGAGACAGTTTTTTGACTACTATCAGACTCATGGAAGACGAGGGCTTTAAGCTGGCATTTATAGAGGAAAGCAATCAGGTTGTTGCTGTGGCTGGTTACCGTATTTACAGTAACTTGTTTATGGGCAAACATTGTTATGTGGATGATCTGGTTACCGTAGAGCAGCATCGCTCAAAAGGTTATGGCGAGCAGATGATTTCATGGCTGCGAGAGCAGGCGATCGCCAAAGGCTGCAATGTTTTGCATTTGGATTCTGGTACACACAGGGGCAAGGCCCATAAGTTTTATTTTGCCCAGAATTTCACCATTGCCAGTTATCATTTCTCTGAGGAGTTACAATAATGCCGGTTACCTACGCTCTGGTGATGATTAATATTCTATGTATTGTTGTCTGTTATCAGATTGCTAAAGAGCGTCAGGCCAATATCCGTTTTTGGGGTTGGATGGCGGTTTTGTTTGGACCATTTGCAGTTCCATTTGTGTTCTTCGCTAAAGCAAAGGATAAATAATATGTCCGCTGAAACTGATTTAAAAACCCTGTTGAGAAGTCTCTCGCCAATCTTGCTGGAGCCCCGCTATGTTTTTTGCACCATTGCCTCGGGGCAATATGGAGATGGCAAGGAAGCAATGCCGATTGCCAGTTTTCAGGAGCGGGAAGGCCTTACTCTGGTGGTGACTGCCGAGAATGCTGCGGCCTGCGGCCTGGATTATCAAGGGGTGTTTCGCTGTATCAGTCTGCAGGTGCATTCAAGTTTAGAGGCAGTGGGCCTGACGGCCATAGTCTCTGGTAAGTTGGCGGCCTACGAAATCAGCGCCAATGTGATCGCAGGTTATTATCATGATCATATTTTTGTGCCGGAACAATTTGCCGATGAGGCACTAGAGCGAGTGCGAAATTTAAATAAGTTCTAAAAGCTTATGGCAGGTTCAGGTCTGAGTGATATAAAAAAGCCCGGCAGATTTTTCAATCTGTCGGGCTTTTGGATAAATACAAAGATTTAGCCGCTAAACACGCCTTTAAAGAAAAAGAAGAATAGAATCGAAAGAGCAGCACCAGCTGGCAGTGTCACCACCCATGATAGGAAGATAGAGCCCACCATTCTTAGATTGATTGCACCTATACCCCGAGCCATGCCAACACCCAGCACAGCGCCTACTAACGTGTGGGTAGTGGAAATTGGCAGGCCAGTGCCTGAGGCCAGTACTACGGTGGCAGCAGCACCCAGTTCGGCGGCAAAACCACGGCTGGGCGTTAGCTCGGTAATCTTGCGGCCAATGGTGCCCATTACTTTAAAACCATAGGTTGCCAGGCCAAAGACAATACCGGCACCACCCAACAACAGAATCCAGCTTGGCATTACACTCTTGGCGGCAATATCACCACCAGCATTAACCACATTGACCACTGCGGCCAGGGGGCCTACGGCGTTAGCCACATCGTTAGAACCATGAGCAAAGGCCATGCTACAGGCGGTAAAGATCATCAGCACGGCAAAGACTTTTTCAACATTATAGAAACGGTTATCTTCTTCCTTGGTGATATCCCGTTCTACTTTGCTCAGCAGATAGGTACCAATAATAGCCACCAAAATACCAAAGCCCACGGCCACCAGAACATTGTCGCCATAGCTCATCTTGATGCCGACGTCTTTAAAGACATGCTTCAAACCTTTCAGCAATGTCACCATTGCCATCAGGAAGCCTACGGCAAACATATACATAGGCGCGTATTTCTTGGCTCGGTCGAAAGGGTTGTCTTGAGTAAGAATCAGTGTTTGCACACTTCTAAAAATAGCAAAGGAAATAGTGCCCGCCATCACTGGTGATACTACCCAGCTAGCGACAATAGTGCTGACCTTACCCCAGTTGACCGCATCATTGGAGACGCCAACGGCGGCAAAACCAACGATAGCGCCGACAATACTGTGGGTGGTAGACACTGGCCAACCCATAAAGCTGGCAATGGCCAGCCAGGTACCGGCGGCGAGCAGAGCCGATAACATACCAAATACCAGCAGGTCGGGCTGATCGCTAAAGACCCCGGAGTCAACAATACCTTTGCGGATGGTGGAGGTGACTTCGCCCCCGGCCAGATAAGCACCGGCAAATTCAAATACCATGGCAATTAAAATTGCCTGTTTGATGGTCAATGCTTTTGAGCCAACCGAGGTACCCATGGCATTTGCCACATCATTGGCACCGACACCCCAGGCCATAAAGAAGCCAAAAGACGCCGCTAGAATAATTAGAATGGTGCCGTATTCGCTGAATAATTCCATAGTTACTAGATCCGAAAGTTATTGTTATTTGGCTAGCAAAAGCTCGAGCTGATTGCCCACACGTTCCGCGGTGTCTGCAATAGCGCCGATATTGTCAATGGTGCTATAGAGGAACATAACGTTGACCGGTGGCATATCTGCTTCAAGTTTGAAGAGACGATGGCGCAGTTTGCGTTCTCTCTTGTCGACTTTTTTCTCCTGAGCATCCAGATCGCGGATCAGCTTCTTCACAAACTTTACTTCCTGACCACTAAAGCCAGTTTCCAGAAGCTCATCCAGTTCATTGATAGCTTTGAGTGCCTTTTCGCAGGTTTCGATAGCACTTTTAACAAAGCTCATAAAATCGGCCTGCAGTGCATTGGGAATATCCATCTCGCGACCCAGAACAATACCGCAGACATCTTTGCTGGTGTTGGCAATATCATCTTGCTGGGCAAGTATGCTGAGCAAATCAGTGCGCGACATTGGCATAAACAGACTTTTGGGCATATTCAGACGAAATTCTTTTTTCAGATCGTCAGCGCGGTTTTCATGTTCTGCAATCTGATCAAAGATCTTGCTGGCGTTTGGCCATTTGTCATTGGTGACCGCTTCAAAGAAGGGTTCCAGCAGTGAAGCGCAGGTTACTACCAGCGACATATGTTCTTGCAACGGCCTGATCGGTGATTTACCGAACAGATTCGAAATGGGGTTACTAAACGCCATAAATTCACACTCCTGTTTTTATCGCAGTATAGGGGCTTGTCACAAAAATGAAACAATTAAAAATAAGTGTTTGCAGGCAGATCTGCGCTAGGCTTGAGCGTACTGTTCGCTATGGCCCAACCAGCGCATAATCAGGGGGTCGACATTATTTTGGTGATTTAGAAGCAGGGCTTCTGCTGTGGTTTTTATCTGGGGTAACAGATGTGCATCCCGCTGCAGATCGGCAATATGCAGCTGCATATCACCTGTTTGTCTGGTGCCCAAAACTTCGCCTGGGCCCCTTAGTTCGAGATCTTTTTCCGCGATCTTAAAGCCGTCATTGGTTTCATGCATAATTTTCAGCCTTGCGCTGCCATTGGCTGAGATAGGCATGCTGTAGAGAAGCAGGCAATGACTGTCCTTAGACCCACGGCCCACGCGGCCCCGCAGCTGATGCAGCTGGGACAGACCAAGGCGCTCAGCATTATCAATAATCATCAGGCTGGCATTGGGGACATCTACCCCCACTTCAATCACTGTGGTGGCCACCAGCAGATTAATCTCGCCAGACTTAAAAGCTTCCATCATTTCGAGCTTTTCACGGGGCTTGAGCCGACCATGAATCAGACCAATATTCAGATCTGGCAACATCAGCTGCAATTCGCTAGCTGTTGCTTCAGCGGCCTGAGCTTCCAGTACATCGGATTCTTCAATTAATGTGCAGACCCAATAAGCCTGACGGCCACTGGCACAGGCAACCCTAAGCCGTTCAATAATATCGTTGCGCCGCAGATTGCTCAGCACCAGTGTCTCCACCGGCGTACGCCCGGGAGGGAGTTCGTCGATAACCGAACAGTCGAGATCAGCATAGGCACTCATGGCCAATGTCCGTGGAATTGGCGTAGCAGTCATAATCAGCTGGTGGGGTGCTGACAGCTGACCAGGAGCAGGGCTGTTTAGGGCTGAGCCCTCCGTAGCAAAGCCTTTATTGCGCAGGGCCAGCCGTTGGTGGACACCAAAGCGGTGCTGCTCATCAATAATACTCAGGCCAAGGTCGCTAAATTCGACACTGTCCTGAAACAGCGCATGGGTGCCAACTATCATCTGGGCAGAGCCATCGGCGATGGCCTGAAGCTGCATTTCCCGAGCCTTGCCTTTGACCTTGCCGGTCAGAAAAGCCACTCGGATGCCCAGTGGCCGCAGCCATTGTTCAAAGTTTAATCGGTGCTGGTCGGCGAGAATTTCAGTGGGAGCCATCAGCGCAGCCTGCGTGCCATTGGCGATTGCCTGGACTGCAGCCATGGCAGCTACTACAGTTTTTCCCGAGCCCACATCCCCCTGCACCAGCCGCAACATTGGTATGGCCGTACTGATATCTGCACTGATTTCGGCCCCGACGCGCTGTTGCGCAGGGGTCAAGTCAAAGGCCAGCTGGGCGAGGAATTTATCTTTCGCAGTTTTATCTTCCAATAGCACAGGCGCTTGCTGCTGCTGCACCTTCTGACGCAGCTTTAGCAGACTCAAATTATGTGCCACAAGCTCTTCAGCGGCCAGCCGCTGCTGGGCGGGATGCTGACCTTCGGCCAGCAGATGCAATGCAGTGCCTGGAGGCGGATTGTGCAGCAGGCGCAGGGCTTCTACGAGGCTGAACGAGAGGGGGCTATTGTCGCCCCAGCTTAGTTCTGCAGGCAGCAGCTCTGCGATGGTCGACTGGCTGAGTTGAGCCAGCGCCTGGCCGCAGAGATCGCGAATACGGGTCTGGGTGATGCCCTCTGTAGCGGGATAGATCGGGGTCAATGTTTCTTCCAACTCCGCCGGGTTAGGTGTATCAAGATATTGATATTCCGGATGATACAGTTCAAGGCCAGACTTGCCTCGGCGCACCTCGCCAAAGCAGCGCAGGCGGGTTCCTGGCTTAAGCCGTTCCTGCTGGGCACGGTTAAAGTGAAAAAACCTCAGGCTGATGACACCGCTGTGGTCTTGCACCCGGCACATCAGACTTCGGCGGCGGCCAAATACTACATCGCTGGCTCGCACCTCCCCCTCAATCACCACCTCGGTCATGGGTTGAATACCGCCAATAGGAGTAATCTGGGTTCTGTCGATATAGCGCAGGGGAAGATGGAATAGCAGGTCCTGCAGGTTATACAGTCCCAGCTTTTTGAGCTTTGTTGCCAGCTGCGGGCCTACACCGCGCAGTGTATCGACGCTAATTTGGTGGAGAAAATCAGACATCACTGTATGCCTGGCAGGTTGCGCTTATAAATAGCATTGCGCAGAGCATCAATGGCCTTGTGTCTGGGAAAGCTGACACGCCAGGCCAGAGCGGCTGTTCTGCAGGGCGCTGTTCCGGCGAATGGGCGTGTCACCAATGAGGTACCACGGTACTCCGCGCCAATGGCGGCAGACTGGGGCAAAATCGTGATGCCCAGGCCTGAGGCGACCATATAGCTAAGTGTTTCCAATGAGCTGCCTTCGGTCATGGTGCTGATACTGGCGGTTTTAACCGGGTTGCGGTTGATATTGGGTAGGGCTTCAATGACCTGATCTCTAAAGCAATGACCCTCGCCCAGCATTAACACATTTTCCCCGTCGAGATCGCTGTGCTGTATTTCCGTTTGCCGGGACAGGGGGTGACTGTCTGGCAGCAGCACTACAAAAGGTTCTTCGTAAAGAGGCTGGACCACTACATCTGGTTCAGTAAATGGAAGGGCAACAATAATCACATCCACTTCACCGCTGCGCAGACGCTTGCGCAATGTGCTGGTATAGCCCTCCTCAATAACCAGAGGCATTTCCGGGGCACTCTCCTGAAGTGGCGGAATAAAGTGGGGGAACAGATAGGGGCCAATGGTAAAAATCGCGCCTACATGGAGCGGACTGTTGAGCTGATCTTTGCCAGAACTGGCAATATCTTTAATCGAGGCGGCTTCTTCAAGCACCCGTTGTGACTGAGCAACAATCTTTTGCCCTATGGGGGTCAAGTGCACGTTACCTTTGGAGCGCTCAAAAAGATCAATACCCAGTTCACGCTCGAGTTTCTTAACCGCTATACTCAGGGTCGGCTGGCTGACATTGCAGCGCTCGGCGGCCTGACCAAAGTGTTGGAGCTGGGACAATGTGACTATGTATCTGAGTTCTGTGAGAGTCATTGGTTGATCCGGGCAAAGCCTAAATTTGAATAATCTAATAATAGCTAAGATTTATTAAAGAGAGAACATTAATTGAAAATATTGTTAGCGGGTTGCGGTGATATTGGCCAGCGCACAGCTTTAAAGTTTGCCCAGCTTCCCTCCGGGCACCAATGCTTTGGACTAAAGCGCAATCCGCAGAATCTCCCCGCATCGATCACGCCTATTGCTGGCAATATGACCGATGTTGAACAGCTGACCAGCATTCTTAATCAGCAGTTTGATGTGGTAATAGTCACGCTTACGCCCCAGAGCTTTACCGAGCAGGCCTATCGGGATTCCTATGTGGCCGGTGCCGAGGCTCTGGCGGCAGCCATTGAGGAGACTCAGTCCCGGCCCAAATTAGTTCTCTGGGTATCCAGCACCAGTGTCTATGGTAATAATCAGGGCGCCTGGGTAGATGAAACTACGCCGACTAACCCAGTCTCATTTTCCGGCCAGTTATTGTTGCAAGCCGAACAGACTATTGGCAGATTGCCCTGTGCCTGCAGCATTGTGCGTTTTTCCGGTATTTACGGCTCCGGTCGTACCAGAATGCTGGA
>CAXAJC010000059.1:0-10475 GCA_963969005.1 uncultured Cellvibrionales bacterium
ACCATAGCCGCTTCAATATCCGCGTCGCTGGCGTCTTTCAGATTAATCCCTTCGCGGAGCTGCTTCTCGATAAACATACCGGATGCGCGGCCAAAGACCACCAGATCCAACAGCGAGTTGCCGCCCAAACGGTTAGCGCCGTGCACAGAGACACAGGCAGCTTCACCACAGGCATAAAAGCCTTCAATCACCTGATCATTGCCATCTTTATCAATGGTTAGCGCCTGACCATCAACATTGGTCGGTATACCGCCCATCATATAGTGACAGGTAGGCACCACAGGAATCGGCTCAACCACAGGGTCAGCATGGGCAAAGGTGCGAGAAAGCTCAAGAATACCTGGCAGCTTGGCATTTAATGTCTCTTCACCCAGATGATCCAGCTTCAGATAAACATGGTCGCCATCGGGGCCACAGCCGCGGCCTTCAAGAATCTCCAGCACCATCGAGCGAGCAACCACATCGCGGCCAGCCAGGTCTTTAGCATTGGGGGCATAACGCTCCATAAAGCGCTCGCCATCCTTATTGATGAGATAGCCACCTTCACCGCGACAGCCTTCAGTCACCAGGGTGCCTGCACCATGAATACCGGTGGGGTGGAACTGCCACATCTCAATATCCTGCACCGGGAAGCCCGCACGCAATGCCATACCTACGCCGTCGCCGGTGCAAATATGAGCATTTGTGGTAGAAGCATAGATACGCCCTGCTCCACCGGTAGCAAATACAGTGGCTTTTGATTTTACATAAACCGTTTCACCGGTTTCGATATTGATGGCCACAACACCAACCACAGCGTTGTCAGCATTTTTTACAATATCTACCGCATACCATTCATTGAGGAATGTGGTTTGATTTTTCAGATTGCCCTGATACAGAGTGTGCAACAGCGCATGGCCGGTTCTGTCTGCCGCCGCACAGGTGCGCGCCGCCTGACCGCCATTGCCAAAGTCCTTAGACTGGCCACCAAATGGACGCTGATAGATCCGCCCCTCTTCCGTGCGGGAGAAAGGCAGGCCCATATGCTCCAACTCAAAGATCGCTTCCGGGCCGGTCTGACACATATATTCAATCGCTTCCTGATCACCAATATAGTCAGAGCCTTTAATAGTGTCATACATATGCCACTGCCACTGATCATTGGGGTCGTCACTGGCAATCGCGCAGGTAATACCGCCCTGGGCAGATACGGTGTGGGAGCGGGTTGGAAATACTTTGGTAATTACTGCTGTCTTGTAACCAGATTGCGCCAACTGCAATGCTGCGCGCATACCGGAACCGCCACCACCGACGATTACGGCATCAAAACTCATCGTTCTAATGTTAGCCATGTAGTTAAATTCCCCAGAGGATATCGATAGCCCAGATCACGTAGAGCAAAGTTACTGCAATCATGCCTAGTTGGAAAAAGATACGGATCGCCGTTGCCTTTGGCCCAATCAATCGCACCGTGATGTAATCGGTCAGCACACACCACATACCAATCCATGCATGGGCGGCAATACTGAGAATCGTGATCAGACTAAACATACGCATCGGCAGCGAGCTATTTAACTCTGCCCACTGAGCGTAATTAAGGTTTGGGTTGCTAATAAAGTAGCCAACAATAAACACCAGATAGGCGGTCATTACCCAGGCGCTAATGCGCTGGATCATCCAATCGGACAGGCCACTGCGGCCCAGGCTGGTAACTGTAGTAACCATTATAGAATCCACCATGTGAGCGAAGCGATCACAACAACCGACAGCAGCACAGCTGCCCAGGCGCTGTTGCGTCCAGCGTAAAAGGAATCTTCACCAACACCGAAATCCATAATCAAATGACGGATACCGGCGATAGCATGATAGGCCAGCGCCGCAAGGCTGCCCCAAATAATAAACTGGCAAATCGGGTTGCTCAGCATCGTCCCCAGGTCATTAAAGCCCTGTTCTGATGCCAGACTGCTCTCTAGCATCCACAGGAAAATCCCAACAGCAAAAAACAGAACCACACCGGACACGCGGTGCAGAATAGAAACATAAGATGTAATTGGAAGCTTGATTGTTCCAATATCTAAATTGACAGGTCTTTTATTATCCACGACAGGCACAACCTCAAATAGATGATCCGCATCAACGGATATGGATTGATTTGAAATCTATACAAAACTGGGAATGGACCCGCCGCTACAGGCGTCGGAGCCCCCTTTTGATGGCGAGGCAGTATAGTGATAAACACTACCTAATTCAATTGAGATTGCAGGCAGACTGCAGAAAGCCATTACTTAAACTATAAAACAGACCAATATTGGTTTAACACAGGCATAATAGGTGGTGCAGCCCCAACAGTCGGGCAAAAAATTTCTGAAATACTGACCGGCGGGACAGTAAAAAACCCTTGTATTTAACGAGGTAATAGCCATTATTCAGTTTTGTTTAAGTTGACAATTTGGCCTGAACATCTATCATTGCAGTCGCTTTTTTAGCCCCCCTGACCTACGTTTTCCCGAGGAATAAGTATGACCGAACGCAAAGCAACCCTAACAATCGATGGAGAAACGCCCATAGAACTTCCGGTTCTCAAAGGAACCAGAGGGCAAGATGTAATCGATATAGGCACTCTTGGAAGCCATGGTTTCTTCACCTACGACCCCGGGTTCTCTGCAACCGCAGCCTGCCAGTCCGATATCACCTATATCGACGGCGACAAAGGTATTCTGCTGCACCGCGGCTACCCTATCGAGGAGCTAGCGGCAAAATCAGACTATTTGGAAACCTGCTACCTGCTGCTCGAAGGCGCACTGCCCAATGCAGAGCAAAAAGCAGAATTTGAAAACACCATTAAATACCACACCATGGTCAACCGTTCAGTTGAGCACTTTATCAGCGGCTTCCGCTACGATGCTCACCCAATGGCCATGCTCTGCGGCGTGGTTGGTGCCATGTCATCGTTCTACCATGACTCACTGGATATCACCAACGAAGAGCACCGCAAGATCTCAGCCCATCGCCTGATTGCCAAGATCCCTACAATTGCTGCGATGTGCCACAAACACTTTACCGGCCAGCCCTTTATCTACCCAGATAACAGCCTGTCCTACTCAGAAAACTTCCTGCATATGATGTTTGGCACGCCCTGCGAGCCCTACAAAGTAGAGCCAGCCATTGCCCGTGCAATGGACCGTATCTTCCTGCTGCATGCAGACCATGAGCAGAACGCCTCCACCTCAACAGTGCGACTGGCAGGCTCCTCCGGCGCCAACCCATTCTCGTGTATAGCCGCAGGCATTGCAGCACTCTGGGGGCCGGCACACGGCGGCGCCAACGAAGCGGTACTGGTTATGCTCGAAGAAATTGGCCACGAAGACAATATTGAGGAATATGTCGCCAAGGCCAAAGACAAAAATGATCCATTCCGCCTGATGGGCTTTGGTCACCGCGTCTACAAGAACTACGACCCCCGCGCCACAGTGATGCGCGAGAGCTGTGATGAAGTGCTGGAAGTACTGGGCCTGCAGGACGACCCATTATTCCGTCTGGCCAAAAAGCTGGAAAGAATCGCCCTGGAAGACGAGTACTTTGTGTCCAAGAAGCTCTACCCCAATGTTGACTTCTACTCAGGTATCATTCTAAAAGCACTGGGTATTCCCGTAGAAATGTTTACCGTAATCTTTGCCACCGGCCGCACCGTAGGCTGGATTTCTCACTGGAACGAAATGATCACCCACCCCTATCGTATCGGACGTCCCCGCCAGCTTTACACCGGGGCAGATGTTCGCGATTACACGCCGGTTAAAGATAGATAAGTACACCGCGCGAGATGAAAAAAGGCAGCCCAGGCTGCCTTTTTTATTGCGTTCTATTTTCCTTCAGCCAAAACACTTCGCGGGGCATGCTTAACAAAGCGAAGGGTCTCAAGAGGTATTTCGCTACGTTCAATATGACTCGACTGGCAGCAAGAGTCTACCGTATCTGCCACCAACTACACCGGCCCAGAATGAAACCTAAACTCAGTATCCGGCTGCTCAATCAACTCCCTCTCCCGCTCGGCAAACAGCGCAACCCGCTCCTCAATACCAGCATCCCCAGCCGCCTTTTTAGCCAGCTTTAAATAGTCCTGATAATGCCGCCCCTCAGACTTAAGCAATGAAGTATAAAACTGCTCCAACTCATCATCTAGATAAGGCGCCAGTCGAGCAAAGCGCTCACAGGAGCGCGCCTCAATAAACGCCCCAATCACCAACACATCCACCAGACGCCCCGGATCATCGTTGCGCGCCAGATCACGCATACCAGCAGCATAGCGAGAGGCAGAGATATGCAGATAATTAATATTGCGCCGCTTCATAATCGCTATCACCTGCTCAAAATGGCGCATCTCCTCCCGGGCCAAACGGGACATCTTATTCAGCAGCTCAAAATTATCCGTGTAGCGATAAATCAAATTTAGCGCGGTGCTGGCCGCCTTTTTCTCGCAGTTAGCATGGTCAATCAGCATTAATGACTGATGATCCAGAGCATTCTCCAGCCATCTGTCCGGAGTGGCACAGGGTAAAAAAGTCTGTATTTCCGCCAACGCTGTGGTGGCGGACGGTTGTTTTATCGCAGTAGTCATAAATTATTTTGATCTTTGTTTATTGTTGTAAAAGGCTGAGGCGCTGCTACACCATAAGCTTAACCACAGCTTCGTTAAGCCCGGCATTCACCTGCGGATCATTGGCCGCCCGGAATTTAGCCTTAACCAATCGTCCAGTCCGTCCACCTCGGCGACAATATCCCCACCCCACATCGGCCTGGCAATAGGTCTGGCGGAAGCAAAAACATAATAGGTAAAGAAGCCCGCCATACTGACCTCCTCCATAATGTGCGGCGAAAAGCTCTTCAGAATCGCCGTGATTTCATTCAAGTAGCCCTTATCCACATCAATACCGGCACCTTAGCCATGGCGTAATAATTACTCACCGACATGCCATATAACTCAATAATAGACACCTCTAAATCCATTTAAACAGGGCCACTGGCGGGCAGCAATTATAGCCTCTCGGGGGCAAATAATCGCTATCACTGAATATTCTGTAAATAAATTACAGATTCACGTACAATCGCGCCCCGAATCCAATGTGCTATAACATTGTCGAATCCCACATATTTTTAAAGGAGAAGCACCCAGTGCTAGAAGCCTATCGCGCCCATGTCGCAGAACGTGCCGAACAAAATATTCCCCCCAAGCCATTGGATCCAGAATGGACCGCAGGTCTGGTTGAGTTATTAAAAAATCCGCCAGCGGGCGAAGAGGAATTTCTGCTCGACCTGATCGCCAACCGCGTGCCTCCGGGGGTTGACGAAGCCGCCTATGTTAAGGCCGGCTTTTTAAGCGCTATTGTTAATGGCGAAGCCTCATCTCCACTAATCGACCGCAGCGCCGCAGTCACATTGCTCGGCAATATGCACGGCGGCTACAACGTAGCCACGCTGGTCGCCCTGCTGGACGATGCCGAGCTGGCTGCCCAGGCCGCAGAAGAACTGAAAGGCACATTGTTAGTCTTTGACGCCTTCCATGATGTGGCAGAAAAATCCGATGCCGGCAACGAACACGCAAAAGCCGTCATGCAGAGCTGGGCCGATGCCGAATGGTTTACCTCCAATGACGCCGTACCCCAGAGCATTAAAGTGGCGGTGTTTAAAGCCACAGGCGAGATCAATACAGACGATCTGTCACCGGCACAGGATGCCTGGTCGCGTCCCGATATCCCACTCCATGCCCGCGCCATGTTTAAAATGACCCGCGATGGTATGCACCCGGAGGAGCATGGCGTCACTGGCCCCATGACCCAAATTGAAGAGCTAAAAGCTCGCGGCCTGCCCGTTGCCTTTATTGGCGATGTCGTCGGAACTGGCTCATCTCGTAAGTCAGCTACAAACTCCGTACTCTGGTTCTTCGGCGAAGATATGCCCGGCGTACCCAACAAACGCTCCGGCGGCATCTGCTTCGGCAGCAAGGTAGCCCCCATCTTTTTTAACACCATGGAAGATGCAGGCGCCCTGGTTTTTGAAGCTCCAGTGGACAATATCAACAATGGCGATGTGATTGAGATCTTCCCTTACGAGGGCAAAATTCTTAATGAAGCCGGCGAAGTCGTCTCAGAATTTGAGCACAAATCAGATGTGATTCTCGATGAAGTACAGGCCGATGGCCGTATCAACCTGATTGTAGGCCGTGGCCTGACCCAGCGTGCCCGCGAACACATGGGTCTGGCACCTTCTGCCGTATTCCGTCAGCCAACTGCACCGATTGAATCCGATGCCGGTTACACCTTGGCCCAGAAAATGGTCGGTAAAGCCTGTGGCGTTGAAGGTATTCGCCCCGGCACCTACTGCGAACCGAAGATGACTACCGTAGGCTCCCAGGACACCACTGGCCCAATGACCAGAGACGAGCTAAAAGATCTGGCTTGTCTAGGCTTCTCCACCGACTTGGTTATGCAGTCATTCTGCCACACCGCAGCCTACCCCAAGCCTGTCGATATCAGCACCCAGCATAGCCTGCCCGACTTTATAATGAACCGCGGCGGCGTCTCACTGCGCCCGGGCGATGGCATTATTCACAGCTGGCTAAACCGCATGCTGCTGCCCGACACAGTAGGCACCGGCGGCGACTCTCACACCAGATTCCCCATGGGTATTTCATTCCCCGGCGGTTCCGGCCTGGTTGCGTTTGCAGCAGCTACAGGCGTAATGCCACTGGATATGCCAGAGTCAGTACTGGTGCGCTTTAAAGGCAAAATGCAGCCCGGTATCACCCTGCGTGACCTAGTACATGCCATTCCCTACTACGGCATTAAAGAAGGCTTATTAACCGTAGAAAAGAAAGGCAAAAAGAACTTTTTCTCTGGTCGTATTCTGGAAATTGAAGGCGAAGGTATTGAAGGCCTGACCGTAGAGCAAGCCTTTGAGCTCTCAGATGCCTCTGCCGAGCGCTCCGCTGCCGGCTGTACCATTAAACTGAGTGAAAATTCAGTCGCAGAATACCTCAACTCCAATATTACTCTGCTACGCTGGATGATTGCCGAAGGCTATGGCGATGTCCGCACCTTGGAGCGCCGCGTTCGCAAAATGGAAGAGTGGATTGCTGATCCAACATTGATGTCAGCCGATGCCGATGCAGAATATGCAGCAGTAATCGAAATCGACCTGGCCGATATTAAAGAGCCAATTGTATGCTGCCCCAATGACCCAGACGATGCCAAGCTGCTTTCCGACGTTGCCGGCGACAAGGTCGACGAAATCTTTATTGGCTCATGCATGACCAATATCGGCCACTTCCGTGCCGCCGGTAAGCTCCTAGACGAAGCCGGCTCCGTAGATTCCAGATTCTGGATCTGCCCACCCACGCGTATGGATGCCCACACGCTAATGGAAGAAGGTTACTACAATATCTATGGCAAAGTCGGCGCCCGCACCGAAATGCCAGGCTGCTCACTGTGTATGGGTAACCAGGCACGAGTACTGGCTGGCGCAACCGTGCTGTCGACCTCAACCCGTAACTTCCCCAACCGCTTGGGCGATGGCGCCAATGTTTACCTGACTAGTGCTGAACTTGCTTCAGTGGGCGGTATTCTGGGTCGTCTGCCAACCCCGGCTGAGTATATGGAATATGCGACTAAGATTGATTCCATGTCTGACGAGATCTATCGCTATATGAACTTTGATCAGATCGAGTCCTTCCAGAAGTCAGCAGAGGAAGGCAAGTTGATTGCGGCGGAGCAGATTGTTGAGGTGAGCGGAGCATAAGCTGCGGTCATCCTAGCTCTATTCTTGTCATCCTGAACCTAGTGAAGGATCTCAATCAGACTCTTGTTCACATGAGCGAAGACGCCAATAAAAACCCCGCATAAGCGGGGTTTTTATTGGCGTTTTTGACAAAAAACGTATTTAGCTAAAGTACATCGCGGGTCTGACCGCCCAGTTATTACATATAGGCGTTACTGGTATCTGTATGGTCAGTCATATCCCTAACGCCTTTTAGCTCGGGGATCTTTTCCATCAGGGTTTTTTCTACACCCTCTTTAAGCGTAAGGCTAACGGCGGAACAACCCTGACAGCCGCCACCAAACTCAAGTACCGCGATACCATCGGCCATTTCTGAGAGTGACACCACGCCACCATGAGATGCTAAACCAGGATTGATATCGTTATACAGCAGATAGTTGATCTTATCTTCGATGGGGCTGTCATCGGTGACATTGGGTAGTCTTGAGTTAGGGGCTCTGATGGTCAGCTGGCCACCAAACTTATCTTCGGCAAAGTCGACTTTGGCCTCATCCAGAAACGGAATGCTGCGCTGTTCAAAGTAGGCGTTAAAGGCCTCGTACTCGACAACCAGGTCTTCTTCGTTATGCTCGCCAGGGCGGCTGTAGGCAATACAGGTTTCAGCTTTGGGTGTACCTGGGTCGCTGACAAACATACGCACGCCAATGCCTTCGCAGTTTTGTTTTTCCAGCAGGCCAGCGAGATAGCCTTGGGCGGATTCTGTAATGGTTACATTGAGCATAGCGAGAGTTCCAGAGATAAAATTTACTTCCAGTATTCTACGCGATCACCTTCAGCAGAGAAAACACTTTTACGATTAAGGGTCGCTTTTTGGTTATATTTTGGTATGATGCGCTCCATCAAAATATTTTGATACAGCAGATAAGGCAAGGCACACAAGGATATCGACTAGCATTATGGCGAATAAGATTTCAGTTGCAGCGCAGAAACGGATTTTAATTCTGGATGGCGCCATGGGCACCATGATCCAGCGCCACACACTGGAGGAAGAGCACTTCCGCGGTGAGCGTTTTGCCGACTGGCATACCGACCTTAAAGGCAACAATGACCTGCTGAGCCTGACTCAGCCGGATATTATCTGCGATATCCACCGCGCCTACCTTGAGGCTGGTGCCGATATTATCGAGACCAATACTTTTAACTCCACTCAGGTGTCCCAAGCGGATTACCAGATGGAAGCAATCTCGCGAGATATTAATATTGCCTCGGCCAAACTGGCGCGAGTTGCTGCGGATGAATTCTCCACTCCAGAGCGCCCACGTTTTGTGGCCGGTATTCTGGGTCCCACCAGCCGCACGGCGTCCCTGTCGCCGGATGTGAATGATCCTGGTGCGCGCAATGTGACTTTTGATGAGCTGGTAGAAAACTATACCGAGTCAACCCATGCTCTGATTGAAGGCGGTGTGGATCTGATTATGGTTGAGACCATTTTCGATACCTTGAATGCCAAGGCGGCGCTATTTGCGGTGCAACTGGTATTTGAAGAGCTGGGTACTGAGCTGCCGATTATGATCAGTGGCACCATTACGGATGCCAGTGGCCGTACTCTCTCTGGCCAAACCCCGGAGGCCTTCTGGAACTCGGTGCGTCACAGCAAGCCGGTTAGCATTGGCCTAAACTGTGCCCTCGGCCCCAAAGAGCTACGCCCTCACCTATTGGAAATCTCCACTGTGGCCGACACTCTGGTCAGCGCCCACCCCAATGCCGGTTTGCCCAATGAGTTTGGCGGCTATGATCTGGATGCCGCCAATATGGCCGAAACAGTGGCGGAATTTGCCAGTGCCGGCCTGCTAAATATTGTTGGCGGTTGCTGTGGTACTACGCCGGAGCATATTCGCGCCATTGCCGATGCGGTAGCGGGTATTACACCTCGCCAAGTGCCAGAGATTGAGCCGGCCTGTCGTCTCTCTGGTCTTGAGCCTTTTACCATTCAGTCTGATTCGCTCTTTGTGAATGTAGGCGAGCGCTGCAATGTCACCGGCTCTGCTGTTTTTAAGCGGCTAATCCTGGAAGAGAACTACGATGCTGCCCTGGAGGTCGCCCGCCAGCAGGTGATTAATGGCGCCCAGATTATTGATGTAAATATGGATGAAGGCATGCTGGAGTCCCTGCCAGCCATGGTGACCTTTTTAAATCTGATTGCCTCGGAGCCTGAGATCTCCCGGGTGCCGATTATGGTCGACTCCTCCAAATGGGAGGTCATTGAAGCGGGACTAAAGTGCATTCAGGGCAAGTCGGTGGTCAATTCCATCAGCCTAAAAGAAGGCACGGACGAGTTTATTGAAAAAGCCAAGCTGTGCAAAAAGCATGGTGCCGCCATTGTGGTGATGGCCTTTGATGAGGATGGTCAGGCGGATAATTTGCAGCGTCGTCAGCAGATCTCCCAGCGCAGCTACGATATTTTGGTTAATGAGATTGGCTTCCCGGCGGAAGATATTATTTTTGACCCCAATGTGTTTGCCGTGGCCACAGGTATTGAAGAGCACAATCGCTATGGTCTCGACTTTATTGAGGCCAGCGGCTGGATTAAACAGAACCTGCCCCACGCCCTGATTAGTGGCGGTATCTCCAATGTATCGTTTTCGTTCCGAGGTAATAACCCAGTGCGCGAGGCCATTCACTCGGTATTTCTCTACCATGCTATTCGCGAAGGCCTGAGCATGGGC